>CAZILO010000006.1:0-21637 GCA_964540085.1 uncultured Thermotogae bacterium | reverse complement strand
CCCACCGCTGGATGAACGATCGCGTCAAGGTCAGCACGGGCATGAGGGTCGGAAAACACTATTCGTCCTAGCTTCTTCCGATTGATCCTGCCATCGGACTCGGTAATTTCTCTTCCGAATCGAGTGATAAGTTTGTCGTAAAGCGCACTTCCGGGACGATACAACTCCCACGCCACCCGGTCGAGGTCAATCCATTCCACGCCGGGAGTGCGGGCAAGAAACTCTGCCACCGCGCTCTTGCCTGATCCAGGAGGCCCTCCCAATCCAATCACTAACATGTTTTCACCATACCCGCGAGTCACTGTCGGTGCAACCACAATTGGCGGTTACATCACTGCGCTCGTCCGGTCTGTGAAACCAGACTCTTGTCCCCCGTGTACATCAAGCGAGGTGATCAGCATGAACATCCGAAAAATTCTCACAGTCGCGTTGTTTATCATCGGGATAATCAGCGCAGTTGCACTGGCGAATGGATCTCCAAGCCCACTTGGGATCGTCCCAGCACCAGCACCAACTCCGGGTTCGCTCACGGTCAACATTTGGACAAACAAACCAAGTTATGTCGTCGGAGAAAACGCACAAATAATGTTCTCTGTCAACCAGCAGGCGTTCGTTTATATCTACGATATTCAGCCAAATGGAGTGGTGCGCCTTATCTTCCCGAACGCGTTTTCGCACAACAACTATGTTGCGCCCGGAACGCACACGCTTCCTGACGGGAACTATCGGCTTGTGGTTAGCCCCCCCACTGGAGTGGAACAGCTTCAGATCATCGCGAGCACCGCTCCACTTAACTTGGCACCAACGCAGTATTCGGAGCCATTTCCCTGGGTGGGATCCGATCCCCAGTCCGCTGGGAACACGATTCGCGGGCACATAATGGGGATAAATCCCACCCCGTGCCCTCCATGTGCCGGATGGGCGACGGCATGGACGTCGTTTACCATCGCCCCTAACTATAGCTATTCTCAGCCCGGTTATTGCCCGCCGCCATGCCCGCCCGCGCCGCCATCCCCACCCCCGTGTTCGGGATGTGTCTCCGGGTATTGGTACTGGTATAACGGGCAATGGCACTACGGAACACCGCCGGGTGGAAGCGGCTGGTACTGGTATATCGGTCCTGATGGGGCATGGCACTTCAGAATCCAAATTCACATCGGCAACAACTGAAGAAACAAGCCACCCGCTTTCTGCTCCCTTATCTGCCGAGGAGGATCCAAACGATCGGGTCCTCCTTTTTTCGTTTTGTTGGCATGTTTGCCCGCGCCTGCCAATCAGTATACTTAACGTGATGACAGCACGAATTCTGATTGTGGATGATGAAGAATGGGTATGCACCCTTGTCGGTCGCTACCTGGAGCAAGCTGGCTACCAGGTGGCAACGGCGGTTAATGGTACTGAAGCGCTCACTAAGTTCGCGTCATTTCACCCTGATCTGATTGTGCTCGACTGGATGCTTCCCGGAATCGACGGGATTGAGGTGGCACGGCGCATTCGGGCGCAATCCACCGTTCCAATTATCATGCTTACCGCTCGTGTGGACGAGGAGGATCGTATTACCGGACTGGAGATCGGAGCGGACGACTACGTTGTCAAGCCGTTCAGCGCGCGCGAGCTCGAAGCGCGGGTACGCGCGATTCTTCGCCGTCGGAGCGAGGGAAGTGATCAGTCGATTCTTGAATCAGGTGAGATCAAATTGGATCTCAAGCAACGCATTGTGAAGATCGCTGGTAGGCTAATAACCGACCTTACTCCGATGGAGTTTGATCTTCTCGCGTTTTTCCTTCGCTACCCCGGCCAAGCGTTTACCCGGCTTGAGCTTCTCGAAGCAATTCGTGGTACCACGTACGCAAGCTTTGAACGCGCGATTGACTCTCACATCAAACGCCTGCGTCGCAAGATAGAGCCCGACCCGCAACATCCCCGCTATATTCTCACTGTATTCGGAGTGGGATATAAACTGGCAAAGGAGAACGAAAAACCATGAGCTTCATGCGGCGGCTTTCATTCCAGACAAAATTGTTCGCTTCTCTCATCTTGGTTATTCTACTGACGACCATTCTTGGCTACACTTTGATTCATCTCGCAGTTGACCAGGCGTTTCACCGCTTTGTCACCGCGCGTGCCCGCATCCAGAAAGAGGATTTGTTTCGCTTTGCCGCCCGCTATCTGGAACAAGCGAACAACGAGCAAGAGCTGCTCCGCATCCTCAAACATGGACCGCTTTCGCCGATAGTGACGGATAAATCAGGCAAGATAGTGGCCGCTCCCGATCCAACCTTGATCGGCCGTGTTATCGCAGAAAAGGAACTATCCACCGGAGTCAAAGTTACACTGCGAAACGGGACAAGTTGGTTCTTGCTCCCGTTTCGTCCCCCGCATCAAGTTCGCTCGCCGCTGGAACGCGGATTTCTCCGCACCGTTACCGGTTCGTTGTGGCTCGCTGGGTTGACCGTCGCCATCGTTGGAATCGGCCTCGGATTCTTCCTCCTCCGCCAACTGACCGGCCCCATCAATCGGCTTGCCGTCGCGGCTCATTCCGTCGCCAACGGAGAGTTTGAACAGCGGGTACCGGTTGAAACCACAGACGAGCTTGGCCGTCTTGCTGCGGCGTTTAACGACATGGCGTTGAGTTTGGAACGGGCGGAGCGTGCCAAGAGAAGAATGATTACTGATGTATCGCATGAGCTTCGCACCCCGCTCAATGTGGTGCGCAACGGACTGGAGGGGCTGCGAGACGGAATCATTGCTCCAACCCCGGAAAACCTCAGCGCCCTCCACAGTAAGGTGCTCCTTACCGTGCGCCTGGTGGACGATCTCCACCAGCTTGCCCTTGCCGATGCTGATCAGTTGATGATTCACCCTACCGTTGTTGATCTTCGCGAGGTGATCGCCGGAATCGAAAAAACCATCGGCCCCGAATTGGAAGATCGAGGCATCGATTTTCATATCGAAGTTGCGGATGGAGTTCCCCCGGTGCGGGGCGACGCGGACCGAATCGAGCAAGTTCTCCTTAACCTACTGGCAAATGCAGCTCGCTACACCGAGGCCGGTGGAGCAATTCGGGTTAAGGTGCGCCAAACAGGAGAAACAGTCGAGACAAGTGTGTGCAACTCGGGCCACGAGTTGTCCGCGGCAGAATTGGAGCACGTCTTCGACCGATTCTACCGTGCTGACCCGTCGCGCACTCAGGCGCGGGAAGGTTCCGGGTTGGGTCTGGCGATTGCCAAAGCACTCGTTGAAGCGCACGGAGGCAGAATTTGGGCGGAGAACGCCCCCCACAATGGTCCGTGTTTCCGATTCACCCTTCCTCGGGGATAAGAGCAGCGCTAGTAGCGTTCACAATCGTGTCGAATTCATTTGCGGCGTACACCCACGGCGATGCGCGCCCATCATCCCCTGTTCCGAACAGTGCTGCGCGGTCATACAGGATCCACGGCCCCATAAATTCGAGCATTTGATTCCGGGTACAGTACGCAATGAACTGCCGCCAGCGCCGAGTAAATCTGCCTGGGGTCAAGACGTGAGTATCGACACGGTAGCCATCGTCGGCCAGTTCCAACGCCGTCTGCAGGATTTCCTGCTTCAGATCGCCAATATGCACAAGCTCACCGCGAGTGACAAGCGATCGCAACCCCACCGCCGCAAGCTGGGAAAATGTTATCGTGCCGAGTTGTGATACAGTGGTAATAATCTCCTGTTCCAACCGCTGTCGTGACCATTCCTTTACCCCGCGCAACTCTTTCCCGATCGTAAGGAATACCCGTTGTCTGCCGGTGGTCATGAAATCGTAAGTGATATTCACTGGGAGCACGATTGGATTACGCGCCATTTCTACCAATCGGATCAGGCCAGCCTTTGCTTCATCAAACTTGCCGTCCGTCTCCAATCCACCTTCCGGTGCCAGGTAGAGAGAATCGCCTGCATCAAGTACGGCCGCAAACCGGGTGAGTGCAGCAATGATCTCGTGCACGTGCTGTGTACGTAGTTTTCGCCTGATTGCCGGCGCAAGCACGGAAAATTCCCATTCCTGATCGAGCGCCTCGTGATAACGAAATCTGAGTACGCGGGAAATGGGGGCATCGGGATCGGCTCCCGGGATCACCTCTTCCACCGATCGGGCAAGTGCAGTCCTTACCGGGACATCGCCCACCATATCCCGCGCTGTAAGCAGATGAGCTTTCAACTTACGCACGCGCAGATAGCCGATTGGGTAAGCACGGATCGCTTGCAAAACCGCGCTTAGGTTGGCGGGGTAGACAAGGCGGCGCAGCCACTGCGGGCGGTGCAGGATGTAATCGGACAGATACCCGGGTAAGAACATGCGCTCCGCGGCGACAAACGCGATCCGTCCCCCCGGGCCACGTCCGTAACGTGACCAAAAGATGGTGGGCCCGAGAAGAACGATGTCAAAGTCGGTCTTGTGGTTGGCGACAATGAGCGTTCCCGGAGAATTGGTGTAGTTGGAGAGTCCGTCCACCTGGAAGTCGAACAGCACACGGCGCGCGGCGGGAAAGGTCACCGCAAGGAACGAGCGAATCAGTTTTCCCCACCACGGCGGACGAGGGGCGGAAACGTTTTTGGTTGCAAGCACCATTCCCGCCAGAAAGACTGTCATCAATTCGTGATTCACCGCTACGTCACCCTTCCTCTGTTTGTGTTAAGCGTACTTCCTCCTTTAAAATACACAAATTGCCAGCGAAAGGAAAGTTATGAAAGATACGACTTCCAAGAAAGTGCTGTTTGGAACGAGCGCTTGGGGATTGGGACACGCAACTCGCGATCTTAATCTTATCCGCGGGTTATTATCACGCGGGTGTGACGTGACTATCGTTTCCACTGGGGAAGCGCTTAAGGTTCTGAAGAGCGAACTCGGGGATTCTTGCCGTTATCTTGACTGGCCCGATATCCCGACCACCGTAGCGCGCTCCAGCTTCCGATTCTACGTGAAAACGACTGCCAACATTCCCCGGATTATCTGGACGTGGTATCAGGAAAAACGCCGCCTCAAACAGTTGCTGCAGCGGGAACGGTTTGACTTCATCGTCACTGACCACCGCAACGGACTCGTGCGCCCCGATATCCCTTCGTACTTCATCACCCACAGCCCGCGCTACATTGCACCGTGGCGGGATCCATTCATGGAGGGAATAATGGAGTGGTTCCTGGCAAAGTGGTTCTCGCCGGTACACAAGATTCTCATCCCCGATGACGAAGACGGTGGAATGAGCGGTGACATGAGCCACAAAGTCAGGTTCACCCCAAAGGATAAACTCGTTTACCTCGGAATTCTATCAAGTGTACACCGCCTTGACCTTCCCCAAGACATCGATTACTTCATCACTATATCCGGTCCGGAGCCGCAGCGTTCGATGTTTGCCGAAAAGGTGCTGGCCCAGGTGGGCAACCTCAACGGGAAAATTGTGATCGCGCTTGGGACCCCGGGTGGGACTGCCCCGAAATTGGGGAGCGGGATTGAGGTTTACCCATACCTCAACCGCGCGCAGCAGGAAGAGATGCTCAACCGGGCCAAGCTCGTCATCTGTCGCTCTGGATACACTACTTTGATGGAACTGGCCGAGATTGGCCGACAAGCTCTTATCATCCCTACCCCTGGCCAGTCCGAACAGGAGTACCTGGCAAAGACGCTGCGTGAGCGCGGGGTGTTTTATAGTGTCAACCAGGACAAACTTGATCTCGTCCGTGACACCGAGATCGCCCGCAATTATCCGGGATACACCCCGCACCACTTAACCGCGGAATCGGTGGAGCGATTTCTCGCCACTGTCCTGTAGTCAGTCATCCGCATCGTGAGCAGCGAGCGCGGGAATATCGGGCTCGACGTGTACAAGCACGTTTGCCGGCTGGGAAACCGTGGCCTTGATTGCACGCTCCACCTCCATCGAGATGCGGTGACCCTCCAGCACGGAGATGTGAGGATCGACTAACACATGCAAATCAATGAACACGTTCCTGCCGACGCGCCGGGTACGCAGCTTGTGCCACCCCCGCACCCGCGGCACGTCCGCAAGTGCATGCTGTATTAGCTGCAGCTCGGCGTGGGGCAAGCTCCCCTCTAATAGCTCGTGTACTACTGCTCCTATGGTGCGAATTCCAGCGGCGATTACCATTCCGCCCACGATTATCCCGGCGACCTGATCAGCATGTCCCCAACCGAGGAGACTGCCGATTCCGCCGAGAAGAACGGCAACCGAAGATAACGCATCGGAGCGATGATGCCACGCATTGGCGTGTAACGCCGGGCTGCGTACAGCCGCCGCGACCCGCAGTGTACGGCGCGCGATCCACTCCTTGGCTGCGATCGCGCCCGCGGCGATGACAACCACGGCGCCCCCGGGATAGGACAAATGATTGTTGTACATCGCTATCCCGCCATCCCACGCGATGTACGCTCCCACCAGGATCAGTACCAGTGCAACTACCCCGCCAGCGAGGGTCTCATAGCGTCCGTGTCCGTAGGCATGAGAGCTATCGGCCTTACGGGCGCCAAGACGGATGCCGGCGAGAATGGTCAGATCGGTAGCGAGATCGGATATCGAATGGATGCCATCACTGATCAATGCGATTGAGCCAGTAAGAATGCCACCGGTGAGCTTCACCGCGATTAGCCCGATGTTTACTCCCGCTCCGATCAAGGTAATCCGTGTCCCGGGATCACGGTACAAACCGCGGTAGACTCGCTTATCCACTCTCATCTTCTCATCAGCATGCGTGCATCAAGCGGTTCGCTTATTTCCAAAACCGATAGCGCGAGCATGGTGGTGCTTATCCCGCATCGAGGGTCTCGTCAATTGTGCCGTCGGGAAGCATATTATCGGGGTGTGGTTCTCCTCTTTCTTCCATCTGGTAGCGCACACATTTCCTCCAGTCTCCCCAACAGTATGCCTTGACCCATTTTTCATCCAATTTGCCGCTCTCGTAAAACCGCTTCATTGGGCAAACGGCGAACCATTTACAGGGTTTTGTCAATTTGAGCACCTCCGCGTTGGCTACCGTGCTTCTTTCTCGGCGTACATATTAGAATCAGCGAGTTGGATGAGACGGGACAGGGACAGATTGTTGTCCGGTGTCCATGTGGCCCAACCAACATCGATCCCCAAACCAACCTCGGGAATGCGCGCTGCTGCCCATTCTGCAATAACGCGACGCAGACGCTGGGCAAGGGCGTCCACCTGCACGCCGGTTTCGGGGAGGATAACGAGGAATTCATCCCCGCCGTAGCGGATCACCCAGTCGCTTTCCCGAATTTGTTCCTTGATTATCTGAGCGACGTCGTGCAGGATCCGATCCCCGGCTTGATGCCCAAGTCGGTCGTTCACCCGTTTAAACCCCGTGAGGTCGGTCATCATCAGAGTGAACGGCCGTTTGTAGCGCTGAGAACGCTTGAGCTCACGTTGGATCGTTTCGTCGAAGTAGTGGCGGTTAAACAGGCCGGTAAGCGGGTCGCGAAACGCTTTCTCCTTGAGAAGAAGCTCGGCTTTAACCCGGTCAGTGACGTCGAGCAAATTGAGAAGGAGGGCGGGTTTGCGCTCGTACTCCATTGCAAGCGCTTGCAGTTTCAACCACACGATCGCTCCGTCGCGCCGGATTCCCCGTGCCTCGAACTCACCCGGGGTAAGGTGCTCACCGGCCACCTGGAGTGCGCTGCGGTCATCGGGATAGAATAACTGCCACCACGGTTCGAGCACCTGAAGCTCGTCACTGGAGTAGCCAAACAGTGCAACAGCACGATCATTAGCGTAACGGATGCGCCCCGCCTGTACGATGAGCACACCTGTCATCGCGTTTTCGGTGAGGAAACTGAATAACCGATGACGCTGACTCAGTGTCTCCCGTTGGTGCGCTTGGGTGAGAGCAACGGCGGCGACGGCGGCTAGCCGCTCCAGCTCGCGCAGGTCCGCCGAAGTCGGCTTCGCTCCGTCGCGCGGATCGTCGACCGATATCTGTCCGATAATATGGTCGTTGGTCAAACACGGAATAAGGAGAAGATCAGCGGCATGCCATCCGTGCGGGTTGATGAACCGTCGCCGGCTGGGAATACGCGGCGTAATGGAGTACGGAATGCTTCCGGCCGGGAGGTAGTACGAGTTACTAACCCGGAACACCGGGTTGTACTTTTCTCCGCGGACAACACCACCGCCAGCGATGAACAAGCGAATTGTCCGCTCCTCGTCCGGGGTGAGTCCACGGGCGGCGTAATCGATAACATGAGTGGTGGAGTCGGGAGCTGGGGCAATCGGACGCGCGTAAAACGCCACCACCGTGCGCCGGTAAGGAGAATGCTCGACAACGCTGTTGGCAAGATCATCAAGAATTTGTTTAATCATTCCTGCCCCCCGACAACTGATTGCCTTTGCGTTGACATTACCACACATCGACGCAATGAAACAAGTGCGGGCAATATGGGGACGATTGTCCACGATATCTGGGAAATAAAACCTTTTCAATAAAGGTGCGATCCCTAGTCTAATGGGTAGTTATGGAACTCGAAGAATGGTTGCGCATCTATCAGGCTGTCACCACTGCCGCGGTGGGAAAGGCCCGTGAGTACTGGGCTATCGCTGTAGGATTCCTCGTGGCGGACTGCCTGCTTGTCTTTCCGCTGGCATTTGTGTTCTTTTCCTACACCACCGGGTCCGGGCGGTATTTCATCACCGTCCTTGCCGGAATTGGCGCGCTGATCTCGATACTGTGGGCGTTTGCCCAGAGCCGCGCTGCGCATGAACTCATCTACTTCGAGACGCTGTTGCGCGGCATTGAGGGCCAGTTCGCCGGAGCAGAACTGTATCGTGGTTTGGCCCGCCTTCGTGTTGGTGAGGAGATCGTCACAGTAGCGGGAGCGTGGCGGGGAAAGGAATGGCAGACAGACACTGCCCGGTTTAAGCGGGGCGCACGTGCACCGATCCATCTGTTTCTCACTCTGCTCGCATTGATATGCAGCGGTGCGTGGATCGCCCTCGCCGTATTTGCCTGGATCAGCTAGTCCGGCAACACCTCTGTGAATACGCGGAGAAAATTGCGATAGCAAACCTTCTCCACTTGGCGTTCGTTTAGTCCCGCTTGCAGCAACAGATCTGGGATTTTCACGTAGTCAGCGATCCCGGCAATCCCAACTGGGGGATTGGCAATTCCGTCCAAGTCGCCGCCGAGTCCGATCACATCCTCTCCGCCAACATTGATCGCGTGGCGGACGTGCCGGCCGATCCACTCCAGCGACGGCAGCGGAAGAGCATCGACTTCGGCGCGGAGGCGGTCTTTCTCCTCATCAGTAACGGACGCCTCACGGCTGCGTTGCCATCGCGGGAACGCCTGCGCATAGTACTCCGGGTCGAGAAACGCAGGCGCCAAGTTGATTCCCATCACCCCGCCGCGGTCGGCGAGCGCCCGGATTTGACCATCGGTTAGATTACGCAGAGTCGGACACAGGGCACGGCAGTTGGAATGGCTGGCGATGAACGGCCGGGTCGTAACCTCGAGCACACGGTCGAACGCGGCGTCTGATAGGTGCGAGACATCGACCATTACCCGCAACTCCTCAGCGAGCTCGACCAGTTTGATTCCCTCTTCGGTTAAGGGTGTATTCGTGCCGAACGCGGTCCCGGAAAACGGGTTGTCCTGCCACGCCGGGATAACGTTACGCACCCCGAGATCGTAAAAATGCTGTAGGTTCTCTGCTTTCCCCTCCAGTGGATCAGCCCCTTCCAAACCGATGATCGCTCCAATCGGCCCGGTGGGACACGCCGCCGCTAGCTCGGCCGCGGTGCGCACTATCTTCATCTTTCCATCACTGTCGGCAACCATCTCGTTTATCGCCGCGATCATCGCGTCGGCACGAGCCCGCTCATTCCCGGGATTGCGCGCGCTCAGGACAAAACACGCAAACACCTGCGCACAGGAACCAGCGGCGAGCATGCCGGGGAGGGAAACATGCCCATCCCCCTCCCCGGTGATAAAGTTAAGCTTGCCGTCGAGGACCTTCATCACGGTGTCGCAGTGAGTATCGAAGAACTTCATCGTACCGCAATCACCTCGATCTCAATTGGCGCACCCTTAGGAAGGTCCTTTACCGCAAACGCGGCCCGCGCTGGGTACGGCGCGGTAAAGAACTCGGCGTACACCTCGTTCACCGCGGTGAAGTCCGCGATATCCGCGAGGTACACTGTCGCTTTGACGACATCGTCCATCTTAGCTCCGGCGGTCTTCAGCACGGCACGTACGTTGGACAGTGCCTGCCGCGCCGCCGCTTTAATGTCGTCGGTAATGAGCGTGCCACCCGCGGTGAGCGGAAGTTGTCCGGAGACGAAGATGAGTTCACTAACCTCTCCGATTTTAATCCCCTGCGAGTACGGCCCTACCGCCGCGGGTGCCTGATCAGTGACAAGCTTAGTCTTCACGCGTCCTCCCGTTAAATCAAGCCAAGCTTCTCGCCGCCTTCCTTGAACGCCGCGATTGCCTGATCGAGTTGATCCTTGGTATGTCGTGCTGAGATCTGCACCCGGATACGCGCTTTATCCCGCGCCACCATCGGGTAGACAATCGGCAGAACGTAGACGCCCTTCTCCCACACAAAGTCGGCAAGCGCTTTTGCCGTTTTGCTCTCTCCGCACATAAGCGGAATAATCGGGGTCTCGGTGCTCCCGGTATCGAACCCGAGGTCCTGCACCTTCCCGAGGAAGTAATTCCGATTATCCCACAGAGACTCCAGCCACTGCGGCTCGGTTTCGAGTACGTCGATCGCCGCGATGCACGCCGCCGCCACCCCCGGGGGGACAGCCCCGCTCAGCAGCCAGCTTCGCGACTTGTTGAGCGCGTACTTGCGCAGCATCTCACTCCCGGATACATGTCCACCGATCACCCCAAACGCCTTGGAGAATGTCCCCATCTCGACGTGGACATCTTCGTGGGTGAGGCCAAAGTGACTCACGATCCCACGCCCGTTCTCACCCAGCACCCCCTCGCCGTGGGCATCGTCAACGTACACGCCGGCGCCGTGCTCACGGGCGATCGCTGCGATGTCGGGAAGCGGCGCGAGGTCGCCGTCCATCGAGAACACCCCGTCGGTGATGATCCAAATGTGATTGTACGGCGGGTCGTGTTTCTCGGCCTCGTCCATCACCCGGGCGAGGTCTTCCATATCCTTGTGACGGTAGATCATGCGATCGGCGTGCGAGATACGGATTCCGTCGATAATTGAGCCGTGGTTCAGCTCATCGGAGACGAACAGATCGCCGCGGCCGGCGAGTTGCGGGATCAACCCCTCGTTGGCCATGAACCCGGTTTGATAAGTGAGGGATGCCGGCGCGCGCTTGAACTTGGCGAGACGACGGTCGAGCTCCTCATGGAGGTCCATATCTCCGGCGATTGACCGGTCGCTTCCCGCCCCCGCTCCGTACTTGCGGGTCGCTGCGATCATCGCCTCCACCACCTTGGGATGAGTGGACAGCCCGAGGTAATTGTTGGCGGCAAGCATGATCACTTCCCGCCCCTCCACTTTGCACGTTGGCCCGCTTGGCCCCTGGAGCTCCTTTGGCTCCCAGGTTAAGTGCTCGTTTACCAAGCGCTGATACTCTTCTCCGAGATAATTCGTCGGGTGCCGGTTGGGACTCATCAAGATCACCCCTTTGTGTGATGTGCGGCACACGGCCGCTGGTGTATCTGGATGCCTTATCCTAACCGAACTATCCGCATTTTTCCATGACAGAATTGCCCGCTCCCCAAGCAGACGGGTTGCCGATAGTTCGTTCACACCTCCCTCACATCTAACCGGCAGAATAAAACCATCAAATTTTGAAGGAGGAGAACCATGACAAGGTTCACTAAGAGAACGACCATATTGGTGTTGATAGGGACGCTGCTTGCGTTCGGGATAGTCTTCGCGCAGGGGAACGGTTGGAACGACAACAGTGCGGGAACGACGCCGCTACGGGATCGACTATCCAACCGAGAACCCGTACATCGGAAAGGTCTCCGCACCGGATAGTTTGGAAGCGGCAGCGCAAGCGTGGGCCGATGGGGAGATCGCGAACGTCAAGATGTACGATCGCCTCCTCGAGTAGATCCTGGCGGATCAATATCCGAACGTAGTGCGTGTCTTTGAGAACCTACGGCGGGCGTCGCTCGAAGCGCACCTGCCGATGTTCCAGACAGCGGCGAAAAACGGCGCCCTCACCCCGGAGCAGATGCAGGCATTTGCCCCACAGCTTCGGAATGGGCGTGCCGGTCAGCAGCGGGGAGTGTACGGGCAGGGACACTACGGAGCAGAGCGGGCCGGACACGGACGACGTGGTTGCGGGACCGGACGCCGCTAGAATTGACGAAAGGACTTCCCTCCTGATCTAAACGTAGGGCGCGGGTAACACCGCGCCCTGTTCTATAACCCTAATAACCTCTATTAGCTCATGGCCAGAGGGGGTAGCGACTTGCTTGCAGGATTAGATCAACACTTGCCGGGTAGATCGACACCCACACATCAATCGTGAAGTCCGCACTGGAGGGACAGCCGGGGGTCATCCCGAGCAACCCGATCCCGCGAATAACTGTGAGAATCTTCAATTGGCCGATTTGGGTCACAAACGCCCGCTTTGCCCCATAATAAGGTATTCGCATTGCACTACAGTAACCCATTTCCCATAATATACGGTGGGGCAGGTAAAATAGGGTGTATTTCTTGGCGGAGCCGTAGATATCTCGTGTGTCTGTAACACTTACGCCAAATTTGAGTGCCTCACGGACTGAAGGACAGTTCCATGCATTCGCGTAGCAACAAGCGTTCTGCCAAAATCGGAGAGCCTTGCTTCCAAGAGTTGGGATTTCCTCCCTGGTGATCGGCTGTCCAACATCATTAGTGGCGTTACTGAGGAGGTAGCCGATGATATACTTGGTCTGTAGCTGGAATGTTCCTTCGTAAAGGGGGGTAGGTATTTCACCGGTTTCGACGAAAAGCGATCCAGTGTACGGATTAACGATGATCCGCGTAGCAGTCCCTGCTAGCCCAACCAGGCTCATTCCGACCCAGATGCTTAGAAACACGAACAGAACGTACTTCTCTCGTCGCATTTTTATCACCTCTAAACATACACCAGCGACAAAGATGGGTTTCACATTCCACTAACCCAGGATATGTTTTATACGGGTAGTGGCCGTTCATGAACGGCCTAAACCACTATTAGAAGTCTTTTCTATGGTTTCTCCTCGCAATGGTTAAATGCTCGGTGCATTGAAAATCCAAAGTGATGTGTGTTACAGACTTTTCATGCGTCTTACCGCTATAATGGGAACAATTCAAGGAGTGCGCTCTCGCCAAATCGCTTGAGCTGGGAGTGCCTAAGGAGATGGTGCTACATGAAGAGGCTGATGTGGGTTTTGTTGGCTGTAGCCGCTATTGGAGGTATTGCGATTCTGGGACAGGGGCAGTCTGTTCCAGCAAACACCGTTCCTCCACCGGGGCTTTCTCCCCGGGCGCATGCGTGCTATGAAAGCTGCGTACTACCTAATTACATTGTGGCGGGCGATTTCAACATGGACGGTTGGCTAGATTTGGCCGTTTCCTGTATCGGCAATAACGTAGTAGATCTCTACAGGAACAATAATGGCATTTTTCAATTACCTCCAATCCGTGTCAACGTGAGTCCCGGGCCAGTGGCGTTAATCACCGGGCACATCGGTGCTTACAATGGCTATCCCGACATCGGTGTCCTCTCGACCTTAACCACTGACGGTCAGCAACCAGTAACGAAAATCGGGGGCAGTGTTAACTTCCCGATTCCCAATAGTAATACTACTCTTACCAATCCTCCCGCTGGCCTGCCGAGAAACGGCCTCGTCCATATGGCAGGGGGGTATTTCGACAACAACAAGCAGTTGGATATCGCTATCGTAAGAAACGCTCCCGGAGCAACGTACCAGCTTTATGTATATGATGATCAAGGAAGGCAGATAACGCCGGGTGGCTCTAATGCTGCTCCTATAGTTCTTCCGGGTCCACCTGTGTTTGTCAGCGTCGCTGACTTCGACCAGAACGGATGGCCGGACATTGCTGTACTATGCGCTGCTAACCCTCCTGCGCACACAACGGCTACCGTGACCGTATATTACAATTCGGGATCTACCGCGAATGGTAGTGTTCGGTTCGCTCCTGTCCCTACTCCCCCCCGAGCAACTATCACAAATCTTTGGGCCCCTCTTGTTCCCACCGGCATGGATGTTGGCGATTTCAATGCCGATGGGTACCCCGACATCGTTGTCGTGGGCAATGTCATTGCGGGTAACGGACAATTACAACGAGGGTATGCGCAAATCTTGTTAAATAGCGTCCCCACGAGAAATCCCAGCGCAGTTGGATTGACAGCTGTGCTTCCCGCTATGCCAACCTGGGGATTCGATGCCCGCTTTGTCAAAGTCGCGGATTTCGATGGAAACGGGCGTGACGACTTTGCTGTTGCAAACGGGGGGAGCGACACGGTGACAATTTTCCTCACGGATGCGGTGCAACCTTTGCGACAAGATCATCGCCCTTCAGGGGGAAATTACGGCTTATGTGATAAACAAATGACAGATGACCTTCTTAATATTCAATTTAAGTTATTCAAAATTGAACTAAAGTGTGGCTACTTCCCAATTGGTCTTGCCGCTGGCGACTTTGACCGCAATGGGAAGATGGACTTAGCTGTTGCTTTACAGTCAGCGGATAAGAATCTTTGCGCTCAGAATAACTCCTGTATCGAGGTCGACTTCGATATCGCTGGTGGATTTAATGCGAATCAGCTCACTCATATACAGATACTTGGAGCCCGCGGACAAAACCAGGAAGCACAACAATGTCCCGCATGTAAATCATCACCGTGCACGGGCAATACGCCCCCAAAGCCTGAAATCCAGACGGGGAGTGGTACAAAAAAATAGCTACCCCCTCGCAACAAGAGGGGACGCTGGCGCAGTCTGAAACTCCTTCACCGAAGGAGAGCCAACCTGTAGAGGCAACTCCGCAGGGGAAGGCGCCTACGAACGCTCCTCCCGCTTCCTCAGGTTCGGCTGAAAAGACTCAGACAGAGTCAACGACGCCTCCGCCGAGTTCCACTTCCTCACCACTGAAGGCAACAGCTATCACCTTTGCACACTCATCAGTCGACCTCTTAAGGTTTATCAGGTTGACCGATTTTGTGCCCTGCGACTACAACCAGGACGGAATAGCCGATATCCTTGCATTTAGCTCCAGGATGAGCACAGGCTACGGCTTCACTGGAGTAGGGAATGGATTGTTCACTGAGGGACCGAGCTTCGATCTCCCGTTCCGACCGGCTGCCGCTGTTCCCGTGGCAACATCCGGTAAAAAGAGCAACGGGCTTTTCCTCGTGAGCTCCGTCGGTACGGTATCAATCTTTTATCCCTTGGTGGATAAAGATCCATCTATGACCCCTAAAAACTCCTCGTTCTCTGTCTTCCGAGTGGACACCGCGGACGGCCCTGTTTTCGCCGTCTATGGTAAAGGTAAAGCCGTCGTTCATCTCTATGCTCTTGCGAATGGTGGGCTAGAGGATAAAGGGGAATGTCCGACATCCCGGGCAGGCGATATCACCAGTTGGTATGACAAGATCAGCTCCTGGAAACTCGCAAAAGTTCAACTGTCCTTCCCCTTACCGCCAATTGGGATGGATAAAATAGCCCGTATTGCAGATCTCAACGGTGATACCATCCCAGATCTTGTCTACTATGATTCTGGGAAGATCATCTGCAAGCTTAGCCAGGATGGTAAGGCCCTTGTGGAAGAAAAGACTGTCTCTTGTCCGATGCCCCCTGTGACGTTGCGAATTGCCGATGTGGATGGGAATGGATTCCCGGATATTCTCGCCCTAATTGGAACGTCGGGGATGTTGGAGGTATACCTTGTGAATTCGAAGTAATAATAACTCCCATATAAAAACCAAGCGGGACCCAAACTAGCTACGATGGGTCCCGCTTTTTAAATGCTACCAAATTACCACTCGTGAAATGCTCGGGAACTGGAGAAGTGTTTTTCTGATCTGAACCAGTGCCACGGACATAAAGTGTACGCCACCTGTTCCAGAGACTGGATTTGGCCAGTCAATATCGTATGTCCAAACGTAAGCTACTCCATCCTTGATCTCCAAGTTCTTCAGTTTATTTGAACATGGATGCTGTGGGTAGTAGAAATCCTGAGCTTTGCATGATGGCCCAAGGTAGGTGAAGAATCCTTCTCCTTCCTCAGCGGCAGTTGGCCCCCGGAATAGCTGAATGAGCGTCTGTTTCTCGGGAGATCCGACATTGGGAATAGTGCGTTCCACAGGATAGAGCACCTCTTCATTGAATGGCTCAGACCGCTTCCGCTTGTTAGGGAAGAAAACCCGCACAGTTCTTGTCTCCATTTGCTTGAAGACGACCGGGATTGTCACCCTTCGATCTTTGTTATGCGGACAAGACGGGTCGTAGAGAACGATCATTCCCGTGTCGCTAGTCGGAGCAGCATAGTAGATCGAATCCTCAACCTTCAACGACGTGCTCGGCTTGTATGCCCACCCATCAATCATGTCATCCAAAAGCACTTTCTCAGTCCCATCTGGAGACGTACTGAGTATCTTTATCCCCAATTTCTTCATATCTTGCGGGATTTCAACTCGCAGTGAAAAAGGAAGGCTCACGGTTTGATTGGGTTGTGGAGAAAGGGCGACAAATGGTACCCCGATTGCGAGTGCGTTATACAACAATGGTCGGATGTAGAATTTATCCAGCGCATTGTATTCATCACTTGCGAACCGAAGTTGGCTATACGCGATCTTACCATGGTTCCAGTGAGGATCAACAGCCAAACCATCCTGCATCAGCGTATACACAGCGATTCGATAGCGATGTGGACACCATCGGCACTCTTCACCGTTCATTCCATCGTTGACATACGAGTAGGCAAAGATCCGTTGCACCCTGCCAGCAGGATCGAGTGAAACAACCTTGAACCCCCCAAACGGTCCGGCGGCGGTAATTCCTTTGTAGGATTTGAATTGCCCGGCTTGGCGGTCGTAGTCGAGCACTTCCAACGTCTGAATCCACCCCGAGCCTGCGCTGTCGCTGTCCCAGCTAATCACCGCTTCGTCGATACCGTCACCATCTACATCCGCGAACTCGATCTTTGTGACAGAGTAGTACTGCAATAGGTCAGCATACTCCAGAAAGATGTTATCTCGATAGCATTGCCAGAGGATCTTACCATCCCGATTCCCAGAGTAATCATACACCACAATACGGTCAGGCTTAGGGTTGCCAGCAGTATCATTAGCGGGTTGATAGACTACAATATGACATAGACGATCGGTATTACCGGTAAGTGCGGCTGTGTATTCCAGCTCGATGACCTCGGGAGTTTGTGAAAACCCCCACATAAAGACAAATATGATAGCGATTATAGCTATTGCTCCTAGGACTAATGGTCTCAACTCTGTCTCCCCATGGGTTCTGGTTCCTTAGCTGTGTTTGGCTGTTCCTTCGCGTAATGCTTTAAGTATGTTCTTCCAGAATCCACTAATAACATACGGGGTAGTAATACCCCACAACAACGTGATAGGGAATCGTATCCCGTACTTGAGCCCATACCCTACGGTTAAGAAGGGACCAAAAGCCACTATACTAATGGCTAATAGCACAAATACAACTAGGCCTAATACAAGGCCCAGGGCCCTGCTAAGGATCCAAAACGGAGCTTTCAAAAGACCTATGAGTATTCTCATGTTTATCTTCCGCACAGTTACTTTATCTAGTTATAACCAAACCATATAATAGGCTCACCTCATAAACTTGTCGTTTCCAGCATTGTAGCTCTAGTCTACCGGATACACTGTTGCGTTGTCGTGTGTGCAATATCACGGGGGCTGATTCCAATGAAAACTAAGATATACGGCAGTAGTCACTACCCATGACAGGCTGCACTACTAGGGATTGACACCAGCCTAACTATAGCCCCGTCGCCCGGCAAGTTTTTCGTATCTCCCGCCTCCTAAAATTTTAAAATACATCAAATTGCTAAGGGAAGTCAACCCCTTAGTCTGCATGCGTCAGAAGATCATTACTGAACGGAGTAAGCAGGGAGTATCAGTATTCAGATGCATCTTAACCCCTCTTCGTTGTAAAGTGAGTGAAAAATAGTTGCGACACAGTTGGTTTCTTGTCCCCCTTGTGCTATCCTGATTTTAAAATACTTCGCCAATGTAGGAAGGGGGAACCAATCTTAAAGGAGGGTTTGCAAAATGAACGATACAAATTGGCTAGTGGTAATTGGAGTTGTAGTGGCGGGAGCGGCCCTTTTTCTCCTGGTAGGGAATCATCCCGCTTCTGTCCCCGTTGTTCCACCGTCTGTGAATGCCGGGCCCGATATCGTGGTTCCTGAGTGCACCAGCGTTCAGCTTACATGCGAAGCAACCGACCCAAACGGTGACCACTTGACATACAACTGGACCGCGGATAAAGGAAGTTTCAACAATCCCCATATTCTCCACCCAGTATATACAGCTCCTGCGGTGTGTGGCACCGGCGAGGATGTAACCATTACTCTCACTGCAACAAACGAACATGGCTTGAGTTCCAGTGATAGTCTAATAGCCCACGTATGTAATGTGTCCCCTCCCGCTGCCCCGATATATTGTCCCCCGGCTCCTTTGCATCCGGTTGTGACGCATCCATGTCCTCCTCCACCCCCCGCGCCACGTTGCCCACCACAAGTTATCCAGCCGTGTAAACCCACCACCTCGGCAAAGTCAATCAACGAAGGGCAATCCATCCAGCTGCACGGTAAAATATACGATCCCGATAATAACGTAGTAAGCTATCAGTGGGCGGCTACCGCGGGAACATTTAATGATCCAACTTCTCTTAATTCGGTGTATACTGCACCGATGGTAACAAGTTGTGCTGGGGAAGATGTATGTATAACGTTAACCGCTATTGATAGTTGCTGCGCCAGTGGCGTTGCTCAGATCGTCCTTCACATCAATAACGTTAATCATCCGCCGGTGGTCAATGCCGGCAACGACTTGAACGTGACCCCATGTGAAAGCGTTAAATTGACGTGCTCGGCTTCTGATCCGGATGGTGACCCTCTAACCTACCACTGGACTGTTAGCAGTGGCGAAGGGTCATTCGTTAATCCGTACGTCCTCCATCCCGTTTACATTGCTCCGCCGCTCGAATGCGGACAGCCAAAGGATGTTGTACTCACGTTGACTGCAACTGATCCCTATGGAGCGAGCACAAGTGATTCGGTGATGTTGCATGTGCAGACATGCTCCACTCCGTAATGCGACCGGGTGATTGGTAGTGGGAGATCACCCTCCTCCCACCGGCGGGATGAATGCCACGCTCACTCCATCCTGAAGTTTGGTGTCATGCCCGGCAAGGAAGCGGACGTTGCGCCCGTTGACCAAGATGTTGATGTAACCATCAGCCAGACCGGCGGTGAGCTCGGAGTAGAGTTTGGGGTTGAGAGTCGCAACTGCAGCGAGAAGGTCATGAAGGGTTGCCCCAGCGGAAAGCTTGATCCGCAGTGGGAATGGATCGATGTGAGTCCGCAGCCCACCGAACGCCTTTACAGTAACTTCGATTTTGTTCGCCATTGCGGATCGAGATTACCCGGAATCGGAACCAGTGGCAACCGCGTTGGCAACGGATGAACGGACGGGTATAATCCCGACATTAATTCAGCTGAGGTTGGAAAGATGGATAAAAAACGCGTCCTTGTGTGTAGTGCATGGCCGTATGCGTCGGGTGTCCCTCACCTTGGGAACCTGGTGTCGTCCCTGCTTTCGGGGGACGTGTTCACCCGCTATTGGCGGATGCGCGGGCGGGATGTGCTGTACGTGTCGGGCAGCGATGCACACGGGACACGCATCGAGTACGAGGCGCGCCAACTCGGGATCTTGCCAGCCGAACTCGCTGCCCGCAACCACGAGAAGATCGTGGACGTTATCAAGGGATTCGGAATCGAGTTCGATAACTATACGATCACCGAATCACCGGTCCACAAGCGGTTTGTTCAGGAGATTTACCTCCAGATGGAGCGCAACGGATACATCGTCACCCGCGTGGAAAAGCGCGCTTACTGCCGCAATTGCAAGATTTTCCTCGCCGATCGGTTCATCACCGGAACGTGCCCGCATTGCGGCTATCCCCACGCGATGGGAAATCAATGCGATGCGTGCGGGGCGATCCTCGAACCGGAGGAGCTGATCAACCCGGTGTGCAGTTTCTGCGGCAAGAGCGACATCGAGTTCCGCCCCACTAAGCACTGGTATCTTGATCTCGCCAAACTCGCTCCCAAACTGGAACAGTATGTAAAATCGCGTAACTTCCAAGGAAACGTAAAGCAGTTCACTGAGCGGATGATTGCCGATGGGCTGCGACCGCGGGCGATGACGCGCGATATCGCGTGGGGGATTCCGGCCCCGTTCGCCGGCGCGGAGGGGAAAGTAATCTACGTGTGGGGCGAGGCGGCGCTTGGTTACGTATCAGCGGTGATCGAGCACTTCAATGGCGACGAGCGGTGGAAGGATTTCTGGTTTGGGGACGATGTCCATCAGATTTACACGATCGGCAAAGACAATATTCCATTCCACACCCTGATCTTCCCCGGTCAGTTGATCGCTTCGGGACAGGGATATCACCTTCCGGATCAAATCGCGGCGACCGAGTACCTGAACTGGACAGGAGGGCAGTCGTTCTCCAAAACACGTGGAGTCGGGCTGTACGGCGATGACGCACTCAACGTGATGGATGCCGAATACTGGCGGTTTTACCTGTTATACAACCGCCCGGAGGGACGCGACGTCAACTTCTCGTACGAGGAACTGGACAAGGCGGTAAACGGAGTGCTGATTTCTAACGTCGCTAACCTAATCAACCGCGTGCTGTCGTTTGTGCAGACCCGTTACGACCGCGTTGTTCCCGATGTTCCGCTCGATCCCGAGGTTGAGGCGCGGTTAGACCAAGCAACACGCGTCTACATGGCAGCATTCGAATCTGGCTCTCTTTCCCACGCCGTGCGGACAGCGGCGGCGTTGGCGGTGTTCGGGAACGAGTATTTTCAACGCACGGCGCCGTGGGAGACGGGGGACGCCCGCGCGGTAGCAAGCGCGTTCCATCTCGTCAAGGGAATGACGCTCATGCTATACCCAATCGTGCCCAAGTTCGCCGCCCGCGTTCTTGCCGCGATGGGGATCGACAACCCGACA
The DNA here is from genome assembly GCA_964540085.1 of uncultured Thermotogae bacterium. Lineage (GTDB taxonomy): Bacteria > Bipolaricaulota > Bipolaricaulia > UBA7950 > UBA9294 > S016-54. Next base: position 389 of record CAZILO010000006.1, on the reverse strand, counting down.
TGGGAAGAGATATCCGCCCCGGATGGCGGAAGGGAGATTACGACCACTCGTGTTCTGCTCGAACGGATTGATATTGGCACGATACGCGGGCGCGTCAAGGAACTGGGAGCCAGCGCCGACAAGGTGCCGCTCGCGGAGTTTGAGAAGCTCGATCTACGCGTGGGAGAGATCAGGGCGGCGGTCCCAATTCCAGGAACAGATCGTCTGTATAAGCTCACGATCGATATCGGGGGCGAGCTGCGCACGAGCGTCGGCGGGTTGCGGACCGACTATCCGGCGGATGCGCTCATCGGCAAGAAGGTCGCAGTGGTGGCAAACCTTGTTCCGGTCAAGCTCAAGGGGGTAAAATCCGAATGCATGATCCTTGCGGCGAAAGGGGATATAATATC
>CAZILO010000005.1:0-21839 GCA_964540085.1 uncultured Thermotogae bacterium | reverse complement strand
GGCCGCTGTCGATGCTTGTGTCGCTGTGTTTGATAAAGGCTTCTCATTCGAATAGTCATAGCCAGTCGCTCTTTTCGCCTTCCTAGCTCTAAATATACACAAATACACATTCCCTAGCAGCCTGGATGAATATTCATAAAAGACCTCCGCTTTCCTCCCCGCAGCTTGCTGTGGGGTATCCAGCGGAGGTCTTTTATGACAACAGCAGGGGATTCGTGCAAGCGTTGCATTAGAATGGAGGTCAGCCGTCGCTCGATTATCCTTGTAACTATGGAGTGTGCTCCCTTGATTTGCAAGGATTATCCCCCGTGTGCATTTATCCCGCGAAAATAACGCTCGCTCGGTGAGCACATCCCAATGCTCCAGCACATCTCCCAGCCACGGTACGCCGGGATCATTGTATTTTAGGTAGGAACTGGCTCTGGGCTCATCTTTCGAGCACCTGCTTAAACCAAAGAATTGCCGATTTGCCCTCCTTGTGTGTGATTTCGTCAACTGAACCGCCCCGGGGCTGCCGGAGAGTCCAATTATTTAGTAGATAGAGACATGACAAGAATCAGCAGGTATTCTCCAGAGGTGGGGGAGCGGGCGGTACGGATCATCGGTTTGTACAAAACGGAGGTGGTCCACCAACGGGGGCTTTGGCGCAACGTTGACCACGTCGAGTTACCCCCCTCAACTGGGTAGATTGGTTCAATAACCGACGGCTACTTGAGCCGATTGGGAACGCTCCACCGGCGGAGTTTGAGGATGTATACTATCAGAAGCAGGAAGCTCCGGTCGCCGCGGCCTGACTCACGTAACATAGCCTCCGGAAAAGCCGGGGCGATTCAAATGCTATGTTGGACACCTGTTGGTAAGTTCATACATAAGGAGGAAGAGTGCAATTTACCAAACCGATACGGGTTTGGATTCATAAGGCCTTAGACGAAGACGGAGAGGCCGGTTACTATGCTTGGGCTTTCCCTTATCTTGGCTTTGCTACTTGGGCGGAGACGGAACCGCGCGTTCTCGAGAAAATTCCTCAGAAGCTGTTAGATTACTTGCAGTTTCGCCGCCGATATGACCTTCCCCCGCAAGACGGTTCCTCACCATCAGGACAAGTACAAGTAGAACAAGTAGAAGTTGTAGAGAGAGTTACTGGGAACGAAATTCTTTTCAGCTCGGACTATCAGGCAGCTACCCCTCAGTTTGTTGATGAGACCATTGCCTTACTTGACGCCACACGAACAGAACTTCTGGAAGCAATAAGTGAGGTGACAGATGATGTTTTGGATTGGGATCCACCGTATCGTCACTTCCCGAGTTGGGCGCACTGGCACACGATTCGTCAGATTCTAGTCCATATTGCTAATACCGAAACCCACTATTATTTACCCTGCATTAATATTGCTACCGACATTGCGCCTGCTTCCGAACATGCACCGTGGCAGGCATATCTGGCTCGCCATCGAGAAGTAGCCGTGGAAGCACTGCACATCTTGAAAACATCCCATGATCTTGCAAGGATTCGCTTCTATGATGACGGTGCATGGTCAGTGCGAAAGGCCTTACGTCGTCTTGTTTGGCACGAACGGCTTCACACAAAGAGCATCCGCCGAATCATCAAGGATTATCGGTATCAACACGATAAGTTTAGCGCTTAACTGTACGTGCAGTAAATAACCCCGCAGCAAGCTGAAGGGTTATTTACTTTTGAATTTCCTTCGTTTTATTAATAAAGGCGATAAAAGATGAAATGCGTCTTGCAGCTCAGACGGCGTCGAATTGGATACCACCGGCATTTCGTCTCCGCGTATCAAAATCGTCTGTAGTAGATCATCTCCGTGTCCTCGCGCATGAACCCGATCCGCTCCAGGTCCGGTTCGATCTCCGTGGCGCAGACTTCCGCTCCGCCCCAGGTACGCACGCGGACATTCTTGATCCCGGCTGCGGGATCGATCAGCTTGGGGAGGAGTGCGAGGGCGGCCCGTCGTTCCTCCGAAGCAAGATCGACGAGCGGGGTGAGGTGCGCACCCCGGTTCTCGATCGCGATGATCGGGATTCCACCCCGAATGATCAGGAAGTTTCCCGGAAGGCGGCGAAGCTGATAATCGCGCACACCGGCCGCACTTAGGGGAAAGAACATTCCGTACGGGTTCGCCGGGTCGAGCGCGTTTAAGAGAATCGGAGATTCCGTCGCATGCGGGCGCTTGAGCTTCGCAACCGCCGCGCGTCGGCCGAACTGCACTCCCGAGATCCCAGTGACGAACAATCCCCGCTCGACCTCCCCACGCCACTCCGCCCGCATCAGGATTGGATAGATCATCCCAAAGCCAAGCCCAAGCCGTTCTTTAGTGAGTGCCTCGCGGGCGATGATCCCGTACCGTTCAAGGAGCCGATTTGCTGCCGCCGCGGCCCCCTCCGCAATCGGCTGTGGCTCGGGAAACGCCGACCATCTCCCGCCTCCTCGCCATCCGCCCCCGGACCGGGCGTGCCGCTGCCACAGCCGGGGATCGGGCCTCCCGGCGAATGCCGGGGCGAGGGAATCGTTCGTCACCCGCCCCTGCCAGATCAGCCGCCACAGTGCGGCCGCGACTTGAGATGGAGTCTGTGATACCCCGCCGGCGATCTTGTGGAGGAAGCTCGCCCCATTCCCTTGCAGGAACCCGAGCACTGCCCGCTCCAGCGGGTCGTCCGGTCCCTCCGCCGCAGGAACGAGGGAGAGGAACGCGCGCAGCTCATCCCGCCGGACGAACGCGACCGCCTCTCCGGTTGACCCGTGCCAGGCGAACTCCCCGCTGCGGAGGAGATCCTCCAACATATACGGGCGGTATTCCTCGACCCGGGCCGCAAGCACCCGCGGCCACAACCTAAGGGGGAGATGGAGCCAGGAGAGCTGGGTCAACACCTCCCCCAGGCCGTCGGGAGGAAGTGGAACGGTCAGGTGCTCCCAGTCGAGGAGGAACGCGGCGAACCGAGCGGGAGAGACCGGTTTGACGCCTCGTCGACGGAGGGAGAGCGTGATCCGCCGCACCCCCTCCGCCACCCGCGGATCGGACAGCCCTTCCTTCGGCTGCGCGATGGCGATGAACCCGGCTTCTTCCTCCACGATCCGCTCCAAGGCCTCCGGATCGACCGGGTAGCGGTCCATGACCTCCTCCTGGGGCGTGACCGCGTGAGTCGCGATGTAGCGGGTGACGATCTGGGAGAGATCAGCGTCCGCGAGCCGGGTGTACAGCAGAAGTTCATCCCCGACTATAAATCGCTTTTCCCCCGCGATCTCCACCTGCGTGATCCTTCCGTCGGCGAGCAATTGCGGCAAGACAGCGAGTGCCGCCGGTTCGGCCCGGGCGGCGAGCTCATCCTTCGTCAGATCACCGAGGCGGCGCAGCAACTCGACGAGCTCGGTTCCGTCGCGGGCGCGTGTCCCCGGTTCGAGCCCTTGGAGACGTCGCTCCATCGCTGCGACCGCTGCGGGCGAGATCGCGTCCGGCCGCCCGAGGAGCTCGCGGATCGCACCGCGGTCGACCACGCTTTTCACCGGTTTCGGCTCGTCCCACTCGTAGATATACTGCGCGGTGAAGTCGAACAGGAGCGATGCCGCAAACGGGGATGGCGTCCGGCCGCGGCGGAAGACGAATCGCGCCTTCCCTTCCCGTATCTCCTTGATCAGCCCGCGCAGTTCGCTGATGGGGAGGTCGTCTTCCAGAATCTCGCGGTAGGTCTCGACCACGATCGGAAACTCGCGGAAGCTCCGCGCGATCTCGAGCAGGTCGCGTGCCCGCAGCCGCTGCAGCCACAGCGGAGTTCGCTTTCCCGGTCGTAATCGAGGAAGGAGGAGGGCGCGGGCCGCGTTCTGGCGGAACCGCAGCCCGAACAGGGCCGTGTTCTCCAGCTCATCAACGATCAGATCCTCAATCTCATCCGGCTCGATCCCCGCGATGAGCTCGCGCGCCGCCTCAAGACCGATCCCGCCGAGCTTGAACAGGATTCCCGAGTCGTTGTGGACCGCAAGCGGTACCTCACCCCCACGGCGGCGGAACGCCGCTGTAATCGCGAGCCGCCATGCAAGGTGAAACGCCCGCCCAAACGGGGACAGCAGCGCGAGGCGGGATTCACCGAGTTCGTCTTGGAAGGCATCGATCAGGATCTCGCTGTCGGTCGGAATCGCCTCTCCCCGGTCGCGCTGAGCGCGCAGATACGCTACCGCGTTCTCGGCTGCGGCGCGGTCGAGGGCGCATTCGGCCATCAGCCAGTTGACGAAATTAGGATTGTCGAGCTGGTCCGCACACTCGCGCAGGAATGCACCAAAGTAGCGGCCGAAGTGGGGATCGCGGCCGAGCCCCTCTCCGCGCCAGAACGGCATCTGGGCGAGCGGCTCATTCGACGGGGCGACGATCACCCGGTCAGCGCGGATGTCCGCAATCCGCCACCTTCCCGTCCCGAGGATCAGTGTCTCCCCGACTCGGCGCTCGTAGATGAACTCCTCATCGAGCTCGCCGATCCTGGTCTTTCCGTCCTCAAGGTACACCGGGAACTGGCCGGTGTCCGGGATCGCCCCGCCGTTGACGATCGCCAGATGACGTGTCCCGGGAAGGGGATAGAGCTTGTTATTGACACGGTCCCACGAGATCCGCGGCTTGAGGGATCGGACCGGGCCGAGGCTGTACCCGCCGGCGAGCATCTCCACCACTGCGACGAACGCATCATGCGAGAGGTTGTGGTACGGCGCGGCACGGCGAACGCAGGCGTAGAGCGTATCGATGTCCCATTCGCGTACCGCGACCATCGCCGCGATCTGCTGGGCGAGGACGTCAAGCGGCATCCGCGGGATGCGGACCGGCTCGATCTCGCCCTCCCGCATCGCGCGGGCAAGCGCTGCCGTCTCGAGAAGATCGGCACGCGTCTTTGGGATTAGCCTCCCCACGCTCGCCGCACGGTAGACGTGTCCGGCGCGGCCGACCCGTTGCAGCCCGCGGGCGACCGAATGGGGGGACTCCACTTGGCAGACAAGGTCGATTGCCCCCATGTCGATCCCGAGTTCAAGCGATCCGGTGGCGACGAGTGCCGGCAGCCGTCCCGCCTTCAAGTCCTCCTCAATCTCACGGCGTTTTTCCTTGGAGACGCTTCCGTGATGGGCGGAGACGAGGTCAGTACCAGATATCCGATTGAGCGCGGCGGCGATCCGCTCCACGCTGCGGCGGTTGTTGGCAAATATCAACGTCGAGCGATGCGCCGCGATCAGCTCATGAAGACGGTCGTAGATCGCCGGCCAAATCGTCGGGCCTTCTACCGGATCGCGGGGGAGATCGGCCATGTCGGCGACCGGGGAGATGACCTGGATATCGAGGTCCTTCCGCATCCCGGCGTCGACGATCGTTACCGGCCGCGGTTTTCCGTCCGCATCGTAACCGCCGAGGAACCGGGCGACGGCCCCGAGCGGGCGCTGCGTCGCCGAAAGTCCGATCCGCACGAACGGCCGGCCGGTCAACTCCTCCAGCCGCTCGAGCAACAGCGCAAGAAAGCTCCCCCGCTTGTTGGGGCACAGGGCGTGGATCTCATCGACGATCACGTAGCGAACGGTGCGGAGGATCTCCCGCGCCCGCGGCGAGGTAAGGATCAGATGGAGCGACTCCGGGGTGGTGTTCAGCAATTGGGGCGGGCGGCGGACCATGCGCTGGCGATCCTTCTGCGGGGTGTCGCCGGTCCTAGTCGCGGTCGTGATCTCCGGGACCTCGATCCCGAGCGCCCGCGCCGCTAGGGCGATCCCGGAAAGCGGCAGGTGGAGGTTCCGTTCGATGTCGGTCGCGAGCGCCTTGAGCGGAGAAAGGTACAGCGTGTGCACCCCGGGCGCCTCCGGCGGACGTGTGACAAGGTCGTTGATCGCGAACAGGAACGCGGCGAGCGTCTTCCCTGATCCGGTCGGAGCGAGAATCAGGGTGTTCTCCCCGCGGCCGATCGGCGGCCAGCCCAGCGCCTGCGCTGGGGTGGGAGCCGCGAAACTCTCGGTGAACCACCGCCTGACCGCTGGGTGAAACAGATCGAGCACGGAACTTTCCTTCACCATGCCACCATTTTCCCGAAATCAACTTCCGCGTGCGAGCTTGGCGCCCATAGCGATCCCAAATACCACTCCATGAGTGCATGTTGGCGGTTTTCCGGTACGGGCGTACAATCAGGCGACTGTACCCAATCTAAACGGAGGTAAAATGACGACTTCAACCAAGCGACCGATAACCGCAACCGACCTCTACGAATTTAAGCTCATCTCCGAACCGCAGATCTCCCCGGACGGAACACTCGCCGTGTACTGTCAACACGAAGTGGATAAGGAAACCGAGAAGAAGTACGCGCATCTGTGGGCGGTTGATCTTCCCGACGGCGAACCACGCCAGTTCACGTTCGGGAAGCACGCCGACACCTCGCCGCGGTTCTCCCCGGATGGTAAGACGATCGCATTCATCTCCAACCGCGACGATGAAAAGCAGCCGCAGGTGTATCTCCTTCCCCTGACCGGCGGAGAGGCACGCCGGTTGACTGACCTCAAAGGGATGATCAACTCCATCGTGTGGTCCCCGGACGGAACACGCCTCCTGGTCCAGTTTCGCGCCAAGGATCCGGAGGACATCGCCCGTGATGAGGACGAGGTGAAAAAGAAGCTCGGCGTTGTGTATCGCCATATCACCCGCGTGTTCTACAAAGAAGACGGGATCGGCTACCTGCCGCACGCGCGCCATCACCTGCTGATCATCGACGTCGCTACTGGTGATGTAACCCAGTTGACCGACGGCGATGTGTACGACGAATGGGCTCCAGCGTGGTCTCCCGATGGGACACAGATCGTGTTCTGCTCCAACCATAGCCCTGATCCCGACCTCGACCCGGACGCAATCGACCTGTTCGTAATCCCCGCCACCGGGGGCGAGGCGCGGCTGATCACAACCCCGGTCGGGCCGAAGTCGCTGCCGCGGTTCTCCCCGGATGGACGCTGGATCGCGTACTTCGGTCACGAAGGCAAAAAGCAATCCTACAAGCAGACGCGGGTGTGGATCGTTCCCGCCGATGGATCGGGCGCGGCGCAGTGTCTCACTGCCGCTCACGATTTCAACGTCTCCGCGTGGACGATCAATGACATGGGACATCCGGCGCTCGTCCCGCCCACGTGGTCACGCGATAGCAACATGATCTATTTCCAGGTAGCGCATCACGGTAACACTGTCCTCAAGAAGGTTGATCTCACTGGGCAGGTCGACGACGTCATCACCGCGGATGGGGTGGTGGGGACGTTTGCGTTCGACCACGATCAGCACCGCCTTCTCTACTTCCACGGCGAGATGCGCGATCCGGCCAAGTTGATCCTGCGGGAGATGACTTCCGGCACCGAGCGCACGATCGCCGATGTCAATGCCGACCTCCTCGCCGGGATCGACCTCGGAAACGTCGAGGAGGTATGGTTCAAGGGTGCGGCGGGGAACGACCTCCAAGGCTGGATCATCACCCCGCCCGGGTTTGATCCGACGCGGAAATATCCGGCAATTCTGGAGATTCACGGCGGGCCGCGTGTTCAGTACGGAAACTTCTTCATGCACGAGTTCTATTACCTCGCCGCTCAGGGATACGTCGTGTTTTTCTGCAATCCCCGCGGCGGGCAGGGCTACGGCGAGGCGCACTCCAAGGCGATCTGGAACAACTGGGGCGGTCCCGACTACGACGATTTGATGGCGTGGGTCGACTTCGTGGCGCAACGGCCGTACATCGACCGTGACCACATCGGCGTTACCGGCGGTAGCTATGGCGGGTACATGACGAATTGGATCATCGGGCACACCGATCGGTTTGCCGCGGCCGTGACGCAGCGCAGCGTGAGTAATCTCATCAGCATGTACGGATCGAGCGACTTCAACTGGGCATTTCAAGAGGAATTCGGCGACGTCCCGCCGTGGGAGGACATGGAAAACTACTGGCGCCAGTCGCCGATCAAGTACATCGGGAACACGGTGACGCCAACGCTGGTCATCCACAGCGAGAACGACATGCGCTGCCCGATCGAGCAGGGCGAGCAGGTATTCGTCGCCCTCAAACGGTTGGGCGTGCCCACGGAGATGGTGCGGTTTCCGGACGAGCCGCACGGCCTATCGCGCACCGGCCGCACCGATCGCCGCATCGCGCGGCTGGAGCACATCAGCGGTTGGTTTAACCGCTATCTGAAACAGGAACAGGGATGAACTTCGACTTCGACCGGGTGATCGACCGGCGGGGCACGGACAGCATCAAGTGGAACCTGTTCAAACCCGATGTCCTCCCGTTATGGGTCGCGGACATGGACTTTTCCGCCCCGCCCGCGGTGATTGCCGCCCTGCACAATCGCGTCGAGCACGGAGTCTTCGGCTACCCACAGGAGCCGCCGAAACTGCGCAGCGTAGTGGTCGACTGGATTGCCCGCCGCTACCGGTGGAAAGTGGCGCCGGAGGCGATCGTGTTTGTGCCTAACGTCGTCGTCGGATTTAACCTGGTTGCTCACGCCCTAACCCGGTCAGGGACCGGCATCCTTCTTCAGCCTCCGATCTACTTTCCCCTCCTCGATGTGCCGGCCCATGTCGGGGTAGGGTCGCGGTTCTCTCCGCTGGTCCGCGATTCCACTGGACACTATGAGGTCGATTTCGACGACTTCGCGCGCGCGGCGCACGACGCGTCCATGTTCCTCCTGTGCAATCCCCACAATCCGGTGGGGCGCGTGTACACCGAAACCGAGCTTGCGCGGATGGCGGAGATCTGCCTCGAGAACGACGTTTACATCTGCTCCGACGAGATCCACGCCGACTTCGTGTACGACGGTCGGCCCCACGTTCCGATCGCGAGCCTGTCTCCGGAGATCGCGGACCGCACCGTCACCCTGTTCGCCCCGAACAAGTCGTTCAACATCGCCGGGATCAGCTGCGGGATCGCGGTCGTGCCCAACCCCGAGCTGCGGGAGCGGGTGGAGGTCGCCCGGCGCGGGCTCGTCCCCCACCTGGGGATCATGAGCTACATCGCTGCCGACGCCGCCTACCGCCATGGGGAAAAGTGGCTGGACGAGCTCCTCGTCTACCTCGCGGGTAACCGCGACTACGTTACGCAATTCGTACAGGACGAGCTCCCCGGAGTGCGGATGGGACCGGTTGAAGGCACGTACCTGGCGTGGCTCGACTGTCAGGACGCGGTTGCCGGAAACCCGCATGAGTTCTTCCTCCACACCGCGCGGGTGGCGTTGAACGACGGTGCTCGGTTCGGACCGGGTGGGGAGGGATTCGTGCGCCTCAACTTCGCGTGCCCGCGTGCAACACTGGTTGCGGCATTGCACCGAATGCGCGCTGCGTTGGTACCGAATGTGTAACCGTCCACTGCCGGGGTGAAAGCATTCGCGGCACGTTCTACCCGGCGATCAATCGGGCGAGGCAGGTAAATCCAACGGCCAGGGCACCGGCAATCACTGTTGTTCCCACCCAGGCATACAGTATATTAACCAACGCATGGGTGTTGATCGTCTTCACTCCCTTCACAAGGCCAATACCCACTACCGCACCCACCACCGCCTGCGACGCCGACACCGGAACACCGAGCAGGGCGTAGACGTTTAAGGTAATCGCTTCACCAAGGACCACGAATAGAGCGGAAAGATGGTTAAGTGTAACCAGGCTGCTGCCAACAGTGCGGATTACCTTGCGGCTAAACGTGAGGATCCCAAGAACAAGCGTTGTCGATCCGATCAAGGCAGCGGCAAACGGAGTCAACAATCCCGACTTTACATACACTCCGGTGACGTTGGCGACGTTGTTTGCGCCGAATGAGTAAGCGGCGTAGCATGTCACTACCAACAGACCGACATGCACAAATCGGCTGTGGACGAAGAAGTGTCCGAGGAAGCCGTGTGGGTAAAGAGTGATTAACTTGTACGGGATGTACGCCGCGACGAGCCCGCCGATTGGGGTAAGGATCCACGACACGAGGATCGTAATCAATGGTTGCACATTTACCCCACCCGCAAGCAGGTCAGCGCCCACGATTGCCCCTACCACCGCCTGTGTTCCCGATATCGGCAGCCCGAACACCGTCATCAACGTTACTGTGAGGGCGGAGGCGAACATCACGATAAAGCTGGAGACGATTGTCTGAGCACCGATCGCGCCGTACGTTGCGAACCCGCGACTCCCCACCATCAGCGCGCCGATGATGACGAACGCAGATGCCACTGACGCCGCAATCCAAAAGCGCAGTGCCTTGCTTTCCACAACGGGGCCGATTAGATCAGCGGCGTTATTGCCCCCCATTGCCCATCCCATGAATGCTCCCGCAATCAGTGTCCACATAGCTTCCTCATTAAACGGTTGACTGACGACTATAGCCTATAGTCAGATCAGAATCCCCTCCACCCGCAACGTGAATTTAGGAGCAAATCGGCCGCTGTACTCACTTGATCCGCCGCGCCACTCGATGACACGCTTCCCCGAGGTACTCGATATCGAATTCAGTGTGGGCGGTCGTGACTGAACCCAGTCCGTGAGTGACATGGACCCCTTCGAGGAGCATGGCGATGCGGAGAATCTCTTCTCCCAGAGCAATATCGCACACTGCTGGATTGCGCGCTGCGTCCGGAGTACGGGGCGTGACCCCATCGTCATACGGGAAAAGGAGCATTGCGCTCGGGCTCTCCGGAAGGACGTCATTCCCGTATCCAGTGCACCGTGCGTAGATTCCTTCGGCGGCGAACGCGGCCTCCACCGTTCGATGTGTAACCTTTGCCAGCGCGGTTAGGCGTGGATAGATCTCTTTTTCATGGGAGATGAGGTATGCAAGCATCGTCTTGGCGGCGAGGAGCGACGCCGGGTGCGCAGAGTAGGTGCCACCTGAGAACGCAACCCGCTTTCCACCTTTTCTTCCGGCGAGATCCATGATCTCCGCTCGTCCCGCCACTGCGGCGACCGGCATCCCACCGCCGATTACCTTTCCGAACGCAGCGAGATCGGGCTGCACTCCATACATTCTCCCGGTGTCACCAGCACGGTAGCGAAATCCGGATACGATTTCGTCGAATATGAGCGTCGCCCCGTAGTGGGTGGTGAGTGCCCGGGCGGTACGGAGGAATTCGGGATCGGCCGGGATCATCCCACCCGCGCCGATGAACGGCTCCACGATGAAACAGGCGATCTTGTCACCGTGGGCGCGGAACTGGTCCACCAGCATGTCGGGGTCATTATAGCGGGTAACGAGGAGCTGATCGGCCATTACGGTGGGAAGACCAGCCGAGTCCATTCCTTGGAACCCGAGCTCTGTGCCAAACGATACGCCTTTGAGCCCCCACGGCTGCGCCCCGTGCCACCCACCTCCCACCTTAAGGACAAGGGGGCGGGTGGTGTACGCACGAGCGAGGAGGATGGCATACATGGTTGCAAGAGTGCCCGAGGTTGTGAACCGCACCCGCTCCGCGCCGGTCGTACGGCAGAGAAGCTCGGCGGTCTCCACTTGGAGGCGATCGGTAAATCCGGTCAATAAGCCCTGACCAGTGGCAAAATAGCGAGCAAGTGCTGCTGTGATAAACCCGGGGTTGTGACCGAGGATGTTGGCGTGGTGTCCCTGCCAGAAATCGAGAATCCGATGCCCGTCTTCGTCCTCGATCCACGCGCCGTCCGCGCGCACGATCCGAGGCGGAAACGGGCGCATCAGCCGTAACGCATGGCTTCCTCCGTCCACCAGCACCGCGCTAGCACGCGTGTTCAACCGTGCTGAGGTGGGAAAGCGGCGTTTGTACTCGGCGGCAAGGGCGGCGAACAGCTGCGTGTGGTCCCGTCGTTTTACCAATATGACCTCCTCATTGCACTTTTGCGTCCTCCCACTTATCATCATCCCCGGAGGGGGTAAGATGCACGACATTCATCTCAACGGAGAAGACATTTTAGCGCGTCAGCTTGAGCTTGCCGAACAGAACTACAAATTGCTCCAAGAGAAAGGGATTCGTGCGATCAGTGTGATGGGCGCGATTGGAAGCGGAAAGACAACGCTGATCGAGCGTATTGTCGACCGCATCAAGCCATGCGGATATACGATTGGGGCAATCGCCGGCGACACCGCGGGCGACGACGACCACCGCCGATTTCTGACGCACGGAATCCATTCCGTCAACCTGAACACCCAGGACGATTGCCATCTCGATGCCCACCGTGTGAGCCATTCCCTGGAGGAGTTGCCGCTTGACGAGCTCAACCTCCTGTTTATCGAGAACGTGGGCAACCTCGTGTGTCCGGCCGACTTTCCGCTCGGGGCCGACGTTGAACTCGTCGTGATCTCAGTCACCGAGGGTGACGACATGGTGCGCAAGTACCCGAAGATCTTTGCCCAGACGGATTTGATCGCGATCAACAAAATCGACCTCGCCGACGCGGTCGGAGTTGATCCGCAGGTGTTGGTGGCTGATTACAATAAGGTGAACCCGCACGGCCGCGCGATTTTGACCGACGCGCGCCACAATCGCGGAATCGAGGAACTGATCCGCGCTTTAGGACTCGAATGCACGAATACTCAGTGGTGAGTGAGCTGGTTGCCAGCCTCCTTCCGCAGCTCGACTCCTACCCCGGCAAGGTGACCACCGTCTACCTCAAAAAAGGCGAAATGCGCATCTTATCCGAATGGGCGCTTAAAAACGCGTTTGAGATCATCGTTCAAGGAACACGGCTGGAGGGAGCGCGCCTGGAGATCGAGGAAGTGGAGGCGCGCATCCGCTGCCCAAAGTGCGGGTACACCGGCAAGGCCGAGTATCTGGACGATCCGGCGTTCCATTTTGTTATTCCAGTCCTCACCTGTCCCCACTGCGGGGCGGAGGTGGACGTTTTGTCCGGCCGGGAACTGTACATCGACCGGGTGACGATCGAGTCCCCGGAACCGTCGCAGAATGGGACGTGAACGCCGTAGGATAACCGTCACCGGCGTTGTGCAGGGAGTCGGGTTTCGTCCGTTCGTGTACCGTATTGCTCACGCGCATGGGCTCGCGGGATCGGTATGCAATCGCGGCGACGCCGGTGTGGAAATCGAAGTCGAGGGGCCGCCGGATGAGATCACCGCGTTTGTCACGGATCTGCGGAAGAAACACCCTCCCCTCGCCCGGATCGAGGCGGTCAGTACGGAGACGATCGCACCACGCGGAGAAGCTGACTTCCGCATTATCGCGTCCAAAGAGAAGAGTGGAAGCGCGGGTGCGATTCCGCCGGACATCGCGATCTGCGACGAGTGTATCGCCGATATCTTCGGCGATACTCGGTATCACGGGTACTGGGCGACGAGCTGTACCAACTGCGGGCCCCGGTTTACGGTGATCGAGGAACTGCCGTACGACCGCCCTCGTACCTCGATGCGCGATTTTCCGATGTGCTCTGCGTGCCATGCCGAATACACCGATCCGCTTGACCGGCGCTATCACGCGCAGACGATTGCCTGTCCAGAATGCGGTCCGCAACTGACGTTTGATGGATCAACCATCGATCCGATCGCCCGCGCCGCGGCAGCTCTGAAATCTGGTGCGATCGTGGCGATCAAGGGAATCGGTGGAACCCACATCGCCTGCGACGCAACTAACGCCAGGACAGTGAGTGAGTTGCGTACCCGTCTCGGTCGACCCGGGCAGCCGTTCGCGCTGATGGCGAATGCGGAGCTCACTGAGAAAATCGCGGACATGATGCCCACAGAATGGAAGCTTCTCCGTAGCCCGCGCCGCCCGATCGTCGTCCTCCGCCAACGCCTGGGCGCGCTTCCGGGCGCGATCGCCCCTGGCCTGGACACCGTTGGGGTCATGCTGCCGTATTCCGGCCTGCATTATCTCCTGTTCGCTCAGCTTGACTTCCCGCTCGTGATGACGAGCGCCAATCGCCCCGGGGAACCGATGTTGATCGAAAATTCCCAGATCGAACGCGAACTCGCGGGAATCGTTGATCACTACCTTCTTCATGACCGGAGGATCGTTGCCCGCTGCGACGACTCGGTGGTCAGGGTGAGCGGAGGAAGCACAAAATTACTGCGCCGTTCACGTGGCTACGTGCCGGAACAGTTCCAGCTCGATCTCGGCCCCGACCCAATCCTCGCGCTCGGGCCAGAGAGCGACCTCACGTTCGCCCTCTACTTCGACGGGCGCGTGACGGTATCCCAGCACATTGGAACGGTCGACGACCTCGATACGTTCGCGTTCCTTAAACAAGCAATTGCCCATCTGCGGCGAATCATCGGTGTCCCAGAACCGCGGATTATCGCGTGTGACCTGCATCCGGAGTTTATCACCACACGCTACGCCGCCGAACTCGCCGCGAACACCGGCGCTCGCCTCGTGCCGGTACAGCATCACGTCGCCCATCTCGCTTCCGTTATGGGAGAACACAAGCTGAGCGCTGCCGTGGGCATCGTACTCGATGGATACGGGTACGGAACCGACGGCACGGCGTGGGGAGGCGAGGTATTCGTCGCCCGTGCCGGTGTAATTACCCACGTTGGATCACTGACACCGGTACTGCTCCCCGGCGGTGACCTTGCTGCCAGTCGGCCGGCACGCATGACCGCGGCTTACCTCCACGCTGCGGGTGTGGAGCATGATGAGATCGCACGATTATTGCAGGACCGGGGGATGACCGCTGACGAGATAGCCGCTGTGCTCGGGCAACTCGCCACCGGATTCAACGCGCCATTGACCACCAGCGCCGGCCGGTTCCTGGACGCTGTTGCGGCGATGATCGGGGTCGCCACCCGCCGCACCTACGAGGGCGAGCCCGCGATGCGCCTCGAGGCCGCTGCCGTCACCGGACACGCGGTCGAGATCACACCGCGCGTATTAGACCGGAATGGGATGGCGGTGTTGGATGTGGTTTCCGCGTTCCAGACGCTGTATAAAATGCTTAATGTCGCAACACCAGCGGACATCGCCGCCACCGCGCAGGTGTACCTCGCTGACGGAATAGCACGGATTGCGATAACCCACGCGCGTGCCGCTCACATCAACGCGATCGCTCTGTCCGGCGGGGTAATGTACAACGACGCGATCTCCGGCCGCATCCGGCGCCGCATCGAAGCAGCTGGGTTCCGCTGCTATGCGAATGCGCTCGTTCCGCCCGGCGACGGCGGCGTGTCACTCGGGCAGGCGGTAATCGCGTCTGGTGCTCTAAAAGCAGAGATTTCCGACGCAGCAACCGCTGAGGAGGAGTAACAGCCCCAGCCCGATAATAATAAGTGCGATCATCTTTGCCATCGTGGGGCTAATTGTAACAGGCATCACCTTGAACACAACCATGTTCACGTACAACCATCGGGGACAGCTCCCCTTGACGTCCACACGTATTTGTGCTAGGTTGGCTTATCACAATAAAAGGGGTGGTAGCGATGAAGAAATTTATAACGCAGATGCCAAGTAGTCGTACGGAGCGCCACTCCGTCAATAATCCGTCCCTTCCACCGATCCGCGATCTTAATGCCCCGTGCGGGGCGAATAACTAACCACTCACTTTAGTCTCACTTTTTTGCCGGCGACAGCGTAAGTGTCGCCCCACTGCATACTTGATTAATCTATCATTTAAGGAGGTTTTTGATGTTTGTTGACAGCAATAAAAAGCTGGAAAGTGTTTTGCGTATAAAAAGCGAGATCGTACGGTCGGCGGGGGAATACCTGCGCCAGCAAGGATTTGTCGAGATTCTGCCGGTAATTCTATCACCAGTGACCGATCCGCTCCATCACGAGACGTACGCTGGCACAGTCGATTACTACGGGCGCCCGTACACCCTCACCAAGAGCATGATTTTGCACAAGCAGATCGCTCTCCGGACGCTTCCGCGTATATTCGCGTTCTCGCCGAACGTCCGCATGGAACCAGAAGAGCGCGCCCCGCTGCGCCGTTACCTGGCGGAGTTCGTTCAGCTCGACCTTGAGGCACGCAATGCAAACCGCGATGAAATAATGGCAATCGGCGAGGGGTTGCTTGTCGCGGTGATACGCGCCGTGCTGGCAAACTGCGCTGACGAACTCGCTGCGCTTGGACGCGTTCTCACCGTCCCGGAAACGCCGTTTGTTCGCATTCCGTACCAGAATGCAATTGAACAGTACGGCGAGCACTACGATGACCAACTGTCATCCTCACTTTTTGCCCCGGCATGGCTAATTGACTTTCCCCGTGCTGTGCGGGAGTTCTACGATCGTGAGGATCCAACCCGGCCGGAGGTGCTCCTCGATATGGACCTGATCTATCCCGAAGGGTACGGCGAGGCGCTGTCCGGCGGAGAGCGGGAGCACACCCTGCCCCGGATCATGCGCCGTCTGGAACAGGACGGGATCGCGCCGGAGCGATTTTCGGAATACCTGCGGTTCGCAGAGGAAGGTCTTCCGGCATCGGCGGGGTTCGGGATCGGAATCGAACGGCTCACTCGCTACATCTGTGGCCTCGATCACGTGAAGGAAGCGCGCCTATTCGCCAAGGTGCCCGGCGTGGTCGACGCCTTGTAATTGGCAACTTCGAGGTGGGCAGTGTGCCCTACGCTGCTCACCTCTCACTTTTTTTGGCGGTACAGACTTCGCCGCCATCCCGATCGCGGTCGGCCTATGGTTTCTACAAAAGTCAATCAAACAATGACGATGCGAGTAAGTATTCAATAATAAATCCCGATTAAAAATCACTTGTTTGTATACCAGTTTAACACGGTTTTGTAATAAACCGGACAACGCTCGACCACTACATGCAGAAACGCCGCAGTGATGCAGCCTAACGCAGTAATGGGGGTTGGCCGGCAGCGCTGAGAACCCGCTATTGTGGCAGTCGATCGACCGCAATTGCGGCATCCTCGCTGAGGACGTCGGCGTAGATTTGTGTCGTCTGGATCGAGCTGTGCCCGAGCTGCTTTTGCACTAACCGGATGTTGTAATTGGAGGCGCGGTAGAGAAGCGATGCATAGGTGTGTCGACAGGAGTGGATAGAAAAGCGAGAAGGAATCCCAACTGCGCGTGCATTTGTCTTGAAGATGCGAAACACCGCACTGCGGGTGAGCGGTCCCCCACGCACGGAGACGAACAACGGGGCACGATTAGACACTGACTCATCATGCTCCGCCTTCCAGGCAATGAACTCGGCGAGGTGATCACGCAGGGCGGCGCCAATCCGCACGCCCCGCTTCTTATGGCCTTTGCCGTCCCTGACGATAATCGAAGCCTGAACGGAATCTAAGATGACGTCCCCAACACGTAGGGCACAGATCTCGGACACGCGCAGCCCAGCGTCAAGGGCGACATGAAGAATCGCCCAATCGCGCACCGGACGGCGGCGGCGATCACGTATCCCGGCAGCGGCACGCGCGCGACAATGATCCTTCAGCAGTTTCACCTGCGTCGGGGTGAGGAAATCCTCCTGCGTCAATTCAAGCGCCATCACTCTCTCCTTTCGCCGAAAAATGCTAGTCGAACGTAAGTGAGCATGGCGGGACAACTGTCGCAACAAAAGGGTACTTTTGTTGCGAAATCCCGATTGAGAGACAGAAAGTGCCTGTAGAAGGTGACTTTAGCTATATGAGCTGAGCGGGCCGTTACTGGAATCTGCGGCGAAGACGGCTATGTTTCCCTATGTGTAAGTGTGAATCGCGATTTATCGGCCTCTCATTCGATCGTGTAACGGTTGACAATCTTCTTTTCCTCGCCTTCGATCTGCCCAATTACTTCAAAGTACTGAGCTATTCCGGAATTCTTCAGCTTTTCCCGCAGCAGGTTATCCAACTGAAATATCCCGGCCGAGTTTGTCATCTCGATCTCAATTTTAACCGGACGATCTTCTCCCGCGCCAATGCGCACTTTCTTGATTGCCATCGCGGATACGGAGTGGATCGTCGGTTCACCTGCGGTAAACGGAATGCGTGCTCGCCCCGATTCCATATCCAACGCATCAGCCACTTTCACAACCCCGGCCTCCACGGTGAGTGGCTGAATGTCGCGACGGTGAGCGTGGATTGCGTGTAGAATTTCCCCCTCCAAAATCGTCAATTCCCGCACCTCATAAGTATCAGCGAGGAATTCCTCAATCAATCCCGGCGCGAGGATTAGCGACAGCTCCTCGTGATTGTGACGATGAATGACGTGACCGATGTCGTGCAATGCAGCCGCCAGCACCACGATTACCTCGGCGTCTTCCGGAGCGAGGTGATGATCGGCAACAACGCTTGGCGTTACGCCGCCGTCGACGAGTAACCGCAGCAGCTTAAGCGCGATGTTGGCGACGATCTTAACGTGGACCGGGCCATGGTCGTTGATGTGCATGCGGTCAATCGCTGTTACGTTCGACGCCGCCCATAATGTAGCAAGCCGCTCTGATGCATCGACTCGAGCGACGACTTGCTCCAGTCGTTCGTTCCCATGTAATGGTAAATTAAGTCCCATCGATTTCCTCCCGCAGATCGTCCCACCACGCATGTTCAGCCGGCGTTTCCGCACTGTGTGTGTGCAATTGTTCCTCCAAGAATGCAACGCGGGTACGCAGAAACATGATTTCATCCCGTAATGCCGCAATTAATTGCTCGGTCGTACCCTCATTGGTCTGGTTTGTTGTAAAACCAGATGAAACTCCTTTAGCTTGATATCCGTTATAATTGACATTAGATCGCATGACTTCACTCGCCTGTGTAATGGTTAACCCGCTATCGTATAAATCCTGAAGCTGCCGAAGCAGTTGCAGGCCGGCGTCGGTGAGCAAGATCTGATTGTTCGGGCCGCGGCGCATCTCGCCGGCAAGGAGGTCTTTGATCGCCTCAATGCGGTTGCGGGCCTGATTCGAGGTCGACAGCCCAAGCAGTTTTTTTACATCGTTGATCGTATACATCACATTGCAACGTTACCCTAATCACGCCAGGTACGTCAATGGTATTGTGCCCACCGCCGGGATTGGGTAGGCTTTGCCCTATGAAGATACGGAAATTACCCGAGGAGCTCGCCCGCAAAATCGCAGCTGGAGAGGTAATCGAGCGGCCGGCGTCGGTTGTCAAGGAACTGTTGGAAAATGCAATCGACGCAAAAAGTGAGACTATCGCGGTTGAACTCGCCGCTGGGGGGAAGGACGCGATCGTCGTACGCGATAACGGAGAAGGGATGGGCCCCGATGACCTGCGGTTGTGCGTGGAGCGCCACGCCACAAGCAAGATCGCGAGCGAGGCTGATCTCGATGCGATCGCGACATTGGGATTCCGTGGCGAGGCGTTAGCGAGCATCGTCCAGGTGGCGCGGGTGCGAATCGTATCGCGGCCCCGCGATGCAGATGCTCACGAAATCCGTGTCGACGGCGGAGCGGTTGTTGGCCCTCATCCTGCAGCGCGGGCACCGGGAACAACGGTGGAAGTGAGAGATCTGTTCTTCAACGTGCCGGCGCGGGCGCGATTCCTCGGATCTGCGCGCAGTGAGTATTTTCATGCCAGTCGGGCGGTGCATCGGCTTGCACTTGTGTTTCCTGAGATTGGATGGACTCTTTCTCACAACGACAAAGAAGTGTTTTCCGCCCCGGTTGCATCCGACCTCCGGGAGAGAATAGCGCAACTGTACGGACACGAAATCGCACGGGCGTTGATTCCCATCGACGAGAATGCTAGTGAGCTTGCGGTTTCCGGACTCATCAGCCCTCCGGATGTAAAGCGCGGCACGCGGCGTGACCAATTATTCTGCGTGAACGGTCGCCCGGTGCTCGACCGCGGTCTGTCCTACGTGCTGGCAAACGCATATCAGGGGATACTGCGCCGCGGCACCTATCCCTTTGCCGTCATCCGCATCGATCTGCCGCCGACAGCGGTGGATGTGAACGTGCATCCGCGCAAGGAAGAAATCCGGTTTGCCGACGCGCACGCTGTACACGCACTAGTGGCCCGCGCCCTCAGTCGTGCTTTGTCCTCGCGTTACGTTGTCGCTCCGATTGTGCACGACGCCGGGCCACATGCGCCAACCACATCCGTGCCAAATGCCACACCGCCACCTCGGTCCACGCGCCAACCCACGCTTCCGCTCGCGCCGTCTCACCGCACCCCCGCACAACCGCACGAAAAAGTGAGAGTAACGAGCGACCGCCGTGTGATCGGTCAGCTGCAGAACACGTACCTCCTTGTGGAAACCCCAGATGGATTGGAGATCGTGGATCAACACATCGCTCACGAGCGCATCCTGTACGAGGGGCTTAAGGCTCAGTTCGCCAGCGGTGAGATAGCTCGCCAGCAGTTCCTCCTCCCGGTGCGAATCGAACTCCCGTTCGAGGCGGCAGCGGTGATCGAAGGAGCAACGGATGAGCTGGCACGCATCGGGATCGTGCTTGATGAGTTTGGCGGTGGTACGTTCATCCTGCGTGAATACCCGAGTTTATTAGCTGAAGAGCAATCGCGATACGGATTCCAACAGGCAATCGAGAAAATCGCCGATGTCCTGGCACACGGTGCTGAATTAGCGGACGCGTTGTTCGATCATATGCTCGCCGAGCTTGCATGTGCAGCAGCGATCAAGGCCGGAGACCGTCTCCCGTTGCCTGAGCAACAGGCGCTCGTTGAGCGGTTGCTCACGATGGAGAACCCGTATTTCTGCCCGCACGGGCGTCCGATCATATTTACGCTATCGCGCGCCGAGCTCGACCGCCGGTTCCAACGTGCCTAACCGTGGGCGATCACCCGCAGCGCCTGTGGCACGACCCGAACAGTGAATTCCTTATCCGGGAGCCGGTACGGTTCGCCGTCGATATGCGCGACTAACCGTGCTGCCGAAGTGACAGTAATGGATTCTTCCTGGCGATAATGGACACGGGATAGTTTGAGGTGGGTTCCGTTCCGTGCTTGTGGCAAACGAATCAATCGTTCCAGCTTAGGAAAATCCTCAATCGCCGCCACGTCGATCACCCCATCAGTCACATCAGCCCGCGGGGCTAACTTAAACCCGCCGCCGCAGTACTTCCCGTTGGCAATCCCAAGTGAAAGTAGTTTGTACTCCTCCGTCCACCCATCACCGGACAACGTAACCGGGAACGCCTTAAATTTGAATACCTCTTTGATCGCTGCATGCAGATATGCCACGGTACCGTGGATGTGTTCCTTTAACAGGACATCACGTGCCACCTGGGCATCGATCCCGATTCCGAGGCCGTTTACGAAGTAGCGGTCACCAACGACCTGGCCGAGATCAATCACGCGTTCGTTGTCGGAAAGGAGAAAGTCGATGGCAGCAATCGGGTCAGGCGGAATCCCCAACATGCGAATGAAGTCGTTCCCGGTGCCAGCGGGGATCACCCCAAGAACCGCAGTTTGGCCGGAGGTGATGATGCCGTTTGCCACCTCGTTGACCGTTCCGTCTCCACCCATGGCGATGATATGGGTAAACCCGGCCTCGATTCCCAGTTTTGCCACGTCCACTGCCTCCAGTGGCTCGTTGGTGTAGTGAAGGTCATAGTCGAGGTTGCGCCGGTCGATCGCTTCTTTGATCTTTGGGAAGAGCTGCTTGCACCGACCACGGCCAGCAATCAAGTTCACAATGAGGAAATACTTTCGCTTGTTCATGTAAGAATCCTAGGAAAGATCCGGCGGATTGTCAAGTCGCAGTTGATATCGCCAGTTAAACGAACGGCGGGCGAGGAGCGCCTCCATCGCGGGGCGGAACGCGGCGGGTAGGGCGCTGGCACTGATCGCCGAAGGTAGATAGTCGGTTCAGCTACTAAGCCTATTCTCGCAGGATGTCGCGCAAGGTTCCGGGACTCATCGCTACGGCTGCTCTCCACCTTCCAAACCCGCCAAGGGTGTTGATCGCCTTAATCCATTCTTCCAGTGCCCGGCGTTTGACTCGGTCCTGCTCGGTATTCTGTCCCTTC
>CAZILO010000004.1:0-24361 GCA_964540085.1 uncultured Thermotogae bacterium | reverse complement strand
GCCGGGGCGACGAGCACGCTTCTCCTCGGGGAGGAAGGAGCGGCCCTGTTCTTCGATCCCGAGGAAACCTTAACGTGATTGATAGCGGCGGCGTTTCCCGACTGCGACCTCGTTC
The DNA here is from genome assembly GCA_964540085.1 of uncultured Thermotogae bacterium. Taxonomy (GTDB): domain Bacteria; phylum Bipolaricaulota; class Bipolaricaulia; order UBA7950; family UBA9294; genus S016-54. The sequence goes on along the minus strand of CAZILO010000004.1, from coordinate 24,246 downwards.
TTGTTGAGGGATTCAAACACGGACCGTTCCCCAAGATTGAGGTCTATCGTCCCAGTCGCGCAGCACGAATCGAGCCCCTGGCCGGTGAAATCGACGTTATCGGGGTGATAACCAATGCGCACGTCGCCCTCCCCGACGGGGTAACAACGATTCCGCCACGGCAAATTGAGGAGATCGCCGATTTGATTGAGGATCAGTTCCGGTAGCGGCCACCGCGGGTTTGTGATACGCTTCTTCCATGGATACAGGAATAACTCTCACTGCCGCCGGTGCAACAATCGTCATCGCTCCCCCCGGGGCCGACCGCGTCGAAATAGGCCGGCATCTCGCCGCTCCCCTAATTAGTGCCGACGCTCACCAGATCGGCCTTGTCCATCGCGGAATTCATCCGGACCTGATCGAGATCATCTCCAAAACAGGCAAGGAGAAGATCGGAATCGATCAAATCCGCGATGTAATCCGGCGGGGACAGTTTTCCCCGGTGCAAGGGAAACGCAAGGTGTGCCTGATCCCGTATGGAGAAGCGCTCACCCCAGAGGCGGAGAACGCGCTATTAAAAGTGCTGGAGGAGCCGACGCCGTACATCGCATTTGTGATCCTGGTACGCGATCCCGGCGATCTTCTCCCTACCATTCGCTCTCGCAGCCACGTTGTGCGTCTGCCGCCAGCATTGTCCCCCGTTGCCGCTCAGTTGATGGAGAGCGGTTACTCCGACGTGGATGCGCGCTACCTGGTGGACGTATTATCCGCATCCGAGATCGCGTCGGTACTAACAACGCCGGTGGAGGACGTATCCGCACGCCGTGCGGCGGCACGGGATTATGCTGACAGGGCAACCGTGGACGAGTTGTGCACGCTGGTCACCAGCGGCGGAATCAACGCCCGTGAGGCAGGGGTTGTCCTACTCGCGCGGATTGTGGACGGGGATCCCGCCGTGATCGTCACGACGACGCGCACGTTGGCTAAGCACGAACGGGACGAAATGATCGCCTTTCTGGAGCTGGAGGAACGCATTATATTCACGGCACTCCGCACCGCGGCCGGGCTTCCGCCCCCATATCCGGATCCGGGGACGGCGGCAATCGCTCGCCGCCTTGGGATGGAGCGGCTCATCGCGATCGGACACGCCGTCGAGGAGGCACGCCGTGCGGTGGACGGGTATACTCCGGTGGAGCCCGTGTTGCTGCGGCTATTTCTCACGATTGCGGGGGTAATCACCGATGAATGAACGGGTTGTATTGGTGCGGGTGTTTAACTTGGAACGCGACACCGAGTACTTCTCGGCCGCTGGGATTGCGCTCGCTCCCGGGGACAAATGCGTTGTCGATCACAACGGATTGCGGATGGGAATGGTGCTCAATCTTCTCGACGCTGGCGCTGGGCTCGGTGAGCACCTCGACCGTGTGGTCCGCCCCGCCGGTGCCGATGATCTCGCCGCGTACGCACGCAATCTCCAGGAAGCGGACCAAGTACTGTCATCAACGCGTGAGCTCATTTCCCGCCACGGCTTGCCAATGCATCTAGTTGCAGCCGAATATACCCTCGACCGGTCGCACCTGCGCATCTACTTCACCGCGCCGCACCGCGTCGACTTTCGGGCACTCCTGCGTGAGCTCGCCGCTGTGTTCAGCACCCGCATTGAGCTGCGGCAAATGGGAGCGCGCGATGAAGCCAAGATCAAGGGCGGAATCGGACGCTGCGGTCGTATTGTATGCTGCCACTCGTTTCTGCGTGAACCGCCGTCAATTCCGATGGAGATCGCCTACGATCAGGAACTGTTTGTGTCACCGGAGCGGATCACTGGAATCTGTGGTCGGCTGATGTGCTGCCTTGCGTATGAGCACGAGATGTACAAACGCGAAATCGCAAAAATGCCGAGGTTGGGAACGCGGGTGACGTACGGTAAGCAGCGTGGCAAAGTAATATCACACAATATCTTCCATCACACAATCACTATCCTCACTGATAACAATGAACGATTAGAAGTAGCGCCAACGGACGCGGAGATTATCGTTCCCGATCGGGGGTAGTGGTAAGAACCCGGGCACCGGCATCGCGCAGCTGCGCTAACGCCGCCGGGGACAGAGCGACGCACGTTTCAATCCCATTGGGTTGATAGTCGATACTCTCTTTGGTCCCGACTAATCGATAGAATAATGCGAGAGCGCGGTACGGGATGAACAATCGCACTTGGGTCCGGGCTCGATCGAGCAGCATACACATGTGAGCACGGAGGTCATCAAGCCCGGCGCCGGTAAGGGCAGAAATCGCTACTCCGTCTGCCGGCAGTACCGTGGTCGGGGATAGTAGGTCGACCTTGTTCCACACATTTAGGATTGGGGGCACATCGCTTTCACCGTGAAACACCTGCTCGGTGAGAGTGGCGCGTACGGCACGATATTCGACGTCACGATTTGGGCTCACAGCGTCGGTAACATGGAGAATGAGGTCGGCGGCAGCCGCTGCCTCCAATGTGGACGAAAACGCAGGGATCAAGTGATGCGGAAGATCACGGATAAAACCGACGGTGTCAATGAATAACCCAATTCGTCCCGGCGCAAGCTCACCGCGGCGCACTGCGGTGGTTAGGGTGGCGAACAGCTTGTCTTCCACCTTTAAGTCGGCATTGCATAGCCGGTTAAGCAGAGTCGACTTGCCAGAATTGGTGTAGCCGACGATCGCAATCCGCGGGATGTCGCCACGCGTGCGGCGTGCTCGCCGCGTCTCCCGTTCTGATTCAGCTTTTTCTAACCGCCGTTCGATTGTATGGATGCGACGGGTGATCTTCTTGCGGTCGAGGGCAAGTTTAGTCTCGCCGGGACCGCGTGTCCCGATTCCACCACCGAGCCGGGTGAGGGCGGCTCCCCATCCGCGTAGTCGGGGGAGGAGGTAGCGCAGTTGTGCCAGCTCCACCTGAAGACGCGCCTCCTTAGTCGCGGCGTGTTGGGCAAAGATGTCCAGGATCAACTGGGTGCGATCGACTATCTTGCAACCTGTTCGTTCCTCGAGGTTGCGCCCCTGTCCCGGGGTAAGCTCACGGTCAACCACGATGACATCCGCATCGAGGTCGCGCGCAGCGGCGGCTACTTCCTCCACTTTGCCTTTGCCGATCACAGTGGCAGGATCAGGGCGAAACCGGGTTTGGGCGATGACGGCAACAACCATGAGCCCGGCGGTGGCGGCGAGCGATTCCAGCTCGCGCAGCGAGTCCTCACCCTGGGCAACGGAGCGGGCGACGGCGACGAGAATCGCCCGTTCCTCCCCGTAAACGCGTGCCCGTTTCCCAGTATAGTCTTCGGTAAAATCAATTGCATCTGTCAATCTTCGCCCCCAATTGTTGCAGCTTGCGTTCGATCTCCGTGTACCCACGGTCGATCTGGTCAACGCCAGTAATTGTGCTTTCCCCGTCGGCTGTGAGTGCGGCGAGAATTAACGCAGCGCCGGCGCGGATATCCGGTGCAGTAAGATCGGTCCCAGCCAACCTGTTTACTCCGGTGATATACGCCGTGCCGGCGGAAACCACGATATTTGCCCCCATCCTGTTAAGCTCAGCGACATACCCAAACCGCGTCGGGAATACTGTGTCCCGCACCGTGCTTTTCCCTCCAGCCCGCGTGAGAAGAGCGACAAGCGGCGGCTGGAGATCGGTGGGAAACCCGGGATAAGGCGCTGTTATAACTGCGATCGGCCGCAGACGGTCGCTCCCGTTCACTGTGATCGTGTCCTCCGCAACCGCAACGTGAACACCGGCATCTGCAAGTGCGGCAACGACCGCGGTGAGGTCATCGGGACGAACATCGGTCACGGTAACCGCCCCAGCGGTGATCGCGCCCGCGATCAGGTACGTACCCGCCTCAAGCCGGTCGGGGATAACGGTGTGCTCGCCACCGCCGAGTTCTGTCCGCCCGCGAATGCGAAACACGTTCTCATCAGCTTCGATATCCGCCCCCATCTGGGTGAGAAGGGAAACAAGATCGAATACCTCCGGTTCCCGCGCCGGATTTTCGATCACTGTTTCTCCATGGGCAAGCGCCGCTGCCATCAGAAGCTGTTCGGTGGCCCCAACGGACGGATATGGCAGCCGAAACCGTGTCCCATGTAGTTCGTCCGCCGTTAGCACGACGCGGTCTATCTCATCCTTAACTTGTGCTCCTAATGCCGACAATCCCTGGAGATGGTAATCCACCGGGCGTGGGCCGATCGTGCACCCGCCAGGCAGAGGGACGACCGCGCGCCCAAGTCGGGCGAGGATGGGGCCGAGCACGAGGAATGATGCCCGCATCTGCTCGACGTACCGCCGCGCTGCTTGGGAGTGTAGCGGCGCGCCGCGACGAATGATAACCGTATCGTCGCGGTATTCCACATCCTTTCCCAACTCGGAGATCACGGCGATAATGGTAGCCACGTCGCGCAACCGGGGAACGCGATGGATGATCACCGGTTCATCGGTGAGGAGCGACGCCGCGCACCCAGGCAACACCGCGTTTTTTGCCCCTGCGATTGATACAGTGCCTGATAGGGTAGTCCCGCCGCGAATTGAGAGGTGCATTTACCTACGGGAGGTAACGCATGGGGTCGACAGGGAACTCCGCGCTGTGCCGGATCTCAAAGTGGAGATGCGGACCACTGGAGATCCCGGTGTTGCCCGATGCGGCGATCGGTTGGCCGGAGTCCACAAACTGACCGGCGTACACCAGCGCTTTGGACAGATGCCCGTACAGCGTGTAGTAGTTATTCGCGTGAGCAAGGATCACAACGTTGCCGATTCCTTCCTGTGTCCCGACGAAATACACCTTGCCCGGTGCAGCGGCGTGCACGGTCGTTCCTACCGGAACATCAATATCGATCCCGTTATGAAACTGGCGTACCTTCAAGACGGGATGAATCCGCCATCCAAACCCGGACGTGACCTTCCCCAACACCGGCCAGATAAATTGCGATTGCTTACCCTTGGAAAGCTTGATTACTTCCTGCCACAGCGCTGGGGTCGCTCCGGGAACAATGATCTCCTCGCCAGCGTAGATCTTCGACGGATCGGTGATGGCATTCGCCTTCACGATCTTCTCCACCGGCACGGAATAAGTAATCGAGATGTCGGTCAGAGTCTGTCCGGGCTTAACAAGCTCCAGGATACCGTCCTTAACAGCACGCAGGACCTGCCCTGGTTTAACGTCCTGAGGCGAATAGATACGGTTGTCCGCCATCAGCTGATCCACCGTCACTCCCATGCTCGCTGCGATCTGGGACAGCGTTTCCCCCGCGACCACAGTGTGAGTAAGGAGGGGGGATGATTTCGCCGTCGTAGCGGGGGTGGGAGATGTTGGTTGCGTCGTTGGAGTCGTGGTCTCGCCTGGGGTAGTTGGACTCGTCGTTGGAGAAGTAGTGGGAGTTGTCGTAGTCGGCGGTGTTGAGGTGGTTGCCGGCGGCGTTTCCCCGACCACTGTCGGGGCGGGCGCCTTCCCGCCGGAATGGAGCAAAACCGGAATGAGAATCGCTGCGAGAACGACAAGCACTGCGATCGTCACACGGTCTTTGCGGATCGGTTTGTTCTCAGTCACTGTTCATCAACTCGAGGAATTGCTCGTTATCCTTCGTCGCCTCCATCTTGCTCTTTACGAGCTCCAACGCCGCCTGAGGATCATTAAGCTCACTCATCATCTTACGCAGAATCCACACTCGATTCAATACCTTCTCCGGGAGAAGCAGCTCCTCCTTACGGGTGCCGGATTGCTCAATGTCGATCGCCGGGTAAATGCGTTTGTTGGACAACGAGCGATCAAGGATAAGCTCCATGTTACCCGTCCCCTTGAACTCCTCGAATACCACTTGATCAAGCTTACTCCCGGTGTCGACGAGTGCGGTGGCGATAATCGTCAAGCTTCCCCCTTCTTCGATGTTGCGGGCAGCACCGAAGAACTCTTTTGGTTTGTAGAGCGCGGTTGGATCCATCCCCCCGGACAGGAGCTTTCCGGACGGAGCGACCGACAGGTTATACGCCCGCGCCAGCCGAGTGATCGAATCCATCAGGATCACCACGTCCTGTCCCATTTCCACCATCCGCTTGGCACGGTTGGTGACGAGCTCGGCAATGCGGGTGTGATGACGCGGTTCCAGATCAAACGTGGCAGCGATCACTTCCCCCTTCTTGAGGGAGCGACGAAAATCGGTCACTTCCTCCGGGCGCTCATCGACGAGCAACACCAGCAGTTTAATATCAGGATAGTTGGCATTGATCCCAGCCGCGATTTGCTTGAGTAGGGTTGTCTTTCCCGCTTTGGGAGGGGACACAATCAGCCCACGTTGGCCCTTTCCGATTGGACAAAACAAATCGATGATGCGAGTTGAAATCTCGTTGGGGTCGTGCTCGAGCGTGATCTGCTCATTTGGGTGCAGTGGGGTGAGTTCGTGGAATTCAGGTCGGCGGTACGCCTCCTCGGGAGGACGGCCATTGACCTTCTCCACCTTGAGCAACGCAAAGTAACGTTCGTCGTTCTTGGGCGCGCGGATCAGCCCGGTGATCGCGTCTCCATCACGTAGACGGAACCGCTTGATCTGAGACGGCGACACGTAGATGTCGTTACGCCCGGGTAAACTTGTGCCGTTGCGCAAAAACCCATACCCATCCGGAAGGATCTCCAATACCCCATCTTCAAAGTAAAGATCATTATGCTTGGCGAAGTATTCCATTACCGCACGCAGGAGATCGCGTTTCGCCATATGATCACCGTTTTGGACGTTAACTTCTTTCGCCAGCTTTTGCAGTGAGTCAATATCCATTAACGATAATTGTGTAACTTCCATTTTATATCACCTCAAAGATGAATTCCGTGCGCAATAATCAAATAAGCGCTTGCCAAGTAACAAACCAGGAGCAGGGCTGCATCCGCTCCCATTCCCAACACACGGCGGTCGGACCGCACCCCAATCCCAATGATAGCCACCGTTGTGATCCCAATGCCAAGCGTACCGACAAGAAGCTGCTCATTGCGCCCCGTGCCAAGGGCATTGTAGATCGACCCCTTAGTAAACGCGATATCAGCAAATGCAATCGTTAAAATGTTAAACATATTTGATCCGAACAGATTCCCTATGATCATGTCATATGCTCCAATGCGTAGCGCCCCAATCGAGGTGGACAGCTCAGGGAGGGATGTCACGACTGCCACCAAGACCGCGCCAACGACCGACGCGGACAGACCGGTTTCGATCGAGATTGCCTTGCTGGCATAGATAAGGAACACCCCCGCAGTAATGATCACCGCCGCACACACGCTGAATCCGATGACCGCGTGTCGCAGAGAAATCGTCGCGGTCGGTGCCGCAGATTTCGGGTCATTTAATCGTTGCTCGGCGCGATACAGAATGAACACACCGAACAGATAGCCAATAATAATGAGAATGCTGACCGGACTGATCGGGATACCCCAGCTGGGCTGCGGGAGGAAGATCCCCAGCAATGCAAACACGGTGAGCAACACCGCCATTCCTCCGCTGGCGACGTGATACGTGTGCACTCGCCGCAGAAACGGTCCCCGTCCGAGGAGAAGAATGTCCATTACCGCAATGATCGCCACGTTGAATAAATTGCTTCCGAGTGCGTTTCCCACCGAGATATTCGGGGCATTGATCGTTGCGCCAGTGACCGTCGTCGTGAGCTCGGGAATTGAGGTGATGACAGCGAGGAAAATAAGGCCGATCCATCCCTGTCCGATCCCGGTGTGTGCACCGATCGTCTCGCCGTACACCGCAAGTTTAGTTCCCGCGACGACGATCGCCGCGGATGCGATTAGAAAAGTGACCCAATGGATTATCATCTATCCCGGCCCGCGCGCGTTATTCGATCTTTCCCACCCGACGGGCGTGACGCCCTCCATCAAACGGGGTAGTAAGCCATACTGCAAGCGTCTTCTTCGCTAACTCCACCCCGGTTATTCGCGCGCCCATACACAACACGTTGGCGTCGTTGTGGCGGCGGCTGAGTTCGGCGGACACCGGCTCGGTGCAGCGAGCAGCGCGGATTCCCCGCACCTTTCCGGCCGCCATCGACATTCCAATCCCAGTGCCGCAAATCAGCACCCCGAAATCCGCTTTCCCGGCAGCGACTACCGCTGCCACTCGCTTGGCGATATCCGGATAATCAACCGGCGTGGGGGAGTCCGTTCCGAGGTCGATCACGTGATAGTCGGACAGCACCGAGCCAATCAAAGTTTGTTTGAGGGCGAATCCAGCATGGTCAGCACCGATTGCGATCATCAAATCTTTTTTATCAGCCATTTTAGCATATCTCCATACATCTTAAATCGTTGTTTAACCCCCTCATAAAAACCACGTTTCTCCTCTTTTAACACGTGCGTAACTCCGTCCAGTTTAACTTTTTCTGTTTTCCACCCTTCTTTTACCGCGAGCTTAGATAAGGCGATCTCGATTCCGTAGTTCATCTCCCCTACCTTTTCCTTGGCCCGGGCCCACCGCTCTTTAGAAATAACGCGCTGCCCTGAGGCAAACGGGTTGATCTTCTGCGCGAGATCAGTGTTTACTCGCCCTTCTGCGAATACTCCCACTACCATATCCGCATCGTTGTACGCGGTGATCAACCGTTCAATATGCTCGGGTCGGAGACCGACTAAATCGGCGTCAAGAAACAAAAGAACGTCGTTGCGCGCCACGCCTACTCCGGCATTGAGAGCTGCCGCCTTTCCCCGGTTCGTGGGCATGGTAATCACCTTTACCCCGTACTTACGCGCGACATCGCCGGTCCCGTCATCCGAACCATCGTCGACTACGATCACCTCATCGACGAGGGGACAGTCGAGGAGGGGACGGAGGACAGCGCCAATGCGGGCCGCTTCATTATAGGCAGGTACCACCGCGGAAACCTTCATCTGTTTAGAATATTAGGGCAGCTTGATAGCTGACAGAGACCACTCAGTTACAATCATTTTATCGTCACGAAGGGGAAAAGTCAATTTTCGTTGTCACCGGATGTCAGTTTCCCTAAGATTAAGCATCATGAGTAACCTAGAGCCGGAAGAAACCCTGTTTTCCCGCGGCGATTCAGCCCCGCTCGCCGAACGAATGCGCCCACGTGATCTTACTGAGGTCATCGGCCAACAAGAGATCCTCGGGCCGGCCGGTGCACTGCGCGCCCTGATCGAGCGCGGAAGTTATCGTGCCCTCTTGTTCTGGGGGCCGCCGGGAACAGGGAAAACCACGGTGGGAAGGATAATTGCCGCCCGTTCCGGTGCCCGATTCATTCATCTGTCCGCTGCCCTTGCCGGGGTACGTGAGGTACGAGCGGCGCTCGAACGGTCGCGGGAGCGATTTCATCTTGAAGGAAAGCGAGACTTACTATTTCTCGACGAATTGCACCGCTTCAATCGCGCCCAGCAGGACGTGCTCCTCTCTTACCTTGAAGAAGGAAGCGTGCTGTTTATCGGCGCGACGACGGAGAATCCATCGTTTTACCTCGTCCCCGCTCTCCTGTCTCGGTGCCAGTTGTTCCTGTTCCATCCCCTTACTACGGCCGATTTACGCCGGGTTATCCAGCGGGCGCTGTCCGATCCTCGCGGCCTAGCAGGCCAGTATCGGCTCACACCGGAAGCGGAGGAGATATTGATCGCGTTCGCTGATGGGGATGCCCGCCGCGCCCTGACCGCACTGGAGACAAGCGCGGCGATTACCCCACAATCGGAGATCGACGTTGCGGTGGTCGAGCGCGCGCTGCAGCACAAAGCCGTACGCTACGACCGCGCCGGAGAAGAGCACTACAACCTGATCTCCGCGTTTCATAAATCAGTGCGCAACTCCGATCCCGACGCCGCGTTGTATTGGCTGGCACGGATGCTCGCCGGAGGTGAAGATCCACGCTACATTGCACGGCGGCTGATCAGAATTGCGTCCGAAGATGTGGGGCTTGCCGCTCCGGATGGGCTCACAATCGCGGTGGCGGCAGCAGCGGCGGTGGATCGAGTCGGCCTACCGGAATGTGACCTCGCCCTCGCCCATGCGGCGGTGTACCTGGCGTGTGCCCCGAAGAGCAACGCCCTCTACACCGGATTAACCGCGGCACAAGCGGACGTGGCCACGCGCCCCAATGAGCCGGTGCCGCTTCACCTGCGCAATGCACCAACACGGACAATGCGTGACATCGGCTATGGAAATGGGTACAAATATGCGCACGACTTTCCAGATGGAGTGGCCCCGATGGAGTGCTTGCCCGCGGCGTTACACGGGCGCCGCTATTACCGGCCGACCGACCGTGGTGAGGAACGCGATATCGCCGCCCGTCTTGAACGGTTCGAAAAATTAAGGAAGGGAGAACGATGACCGACGAATACGAAGTCGATTTAATGGATTATCTGCGGGTGATGTGGAACTGGAAGTGGGTGATCGTCGGATGTTTTATCGTTGCCATCGCCGTCGCTGCGATCGTCAGCTACACTAAGCCCGATCAGTATGCAGGCACGATCACGTATCAACTCGATGGGCTCGGGTCCACAGTAGGAGTCACCCCCATCAATGCGGACACACTTAATAGCGCTATATCCGGGATTAATACCGCAGCACTCGGTTCCGGGATATCCATTACCGCCCATAAGACAGGTACTCAAGTCATTGTCACCCTTACCGGTGCAGTTGCTCCCGCAGCACTACGTGCCGCACTCACCAAATTAACGCCACTGATCACTGCCGCGGTAGGTGATTCCGTCCGTCAAGCCATGCAGCGAACACTTATGCTCGCCCGCCGTCGCGAAACCCAGCTTGCAGCGGAAAATGCTATCCTGAAGCAACAAATGGTAAAGTCTTCCTCTCCTGACCTGTCCGCTGCCATCGCCGAGCGCATTGCCGACCTCGCCCTGCAGACCGCGCAAGTGCAGGTTCAAATCGATTCCCTTACTACTACACCGCCAACCGATCTATTTGCCCTGAACACGATTGGAGAACCAACCATCACCCGTATCGGTCCACACCGCCACCTCAACATCGCCGTGGCAGCCGTGCTTGGACTGTTTGTCGGCATTCTGCTCGCGTTTTTCCTCAATTACATCGTGTCATACCAGCGCCGCGGTGCGTGACTCTATTTCTTGTCTTTGCGTTCCTCGCGGTCGAGATACTGAATAATGGCATCGACCACGAGGTAATTGATCGAGCGTTCCCGCCGCTTGGCGAGTTTAGTCAGGCGTTCAACTGGGTTCTTATCCATCTTGCTTTTGGGAATGTAAATCGATAAGGTATTTACCCTGTTGACCATATTGTTCACCTCCTTTCACACTTATTTACTATACTACAATAAGCAACGCCCGACAAGAGGAAAGAGGTGAAATTATGAGAAAACGAATCCACGGAACAGTTTCTGGACAAGTGCAAGGGGTATTCTTTCGCGCCTCCACCCGTGACCGCGCTCGGGAATTGGGACTGTCAGGGTGGGTACGTAACCTCCCCGACGGAAGGGTGGAATTCGTTGCTGAGGGGGAGGAAACCACACTGCAAGAATTGCTCCGATTCCTTCGGGTTGGACCACCGGGAGCACAGGTGAACGACCTCGTAGTGGAGTGGTCCGCCCCGAGCGGCGAAACCGGATTCTCCATCCGCGGCTAAGACTTGTACTTGTAGCGCTTGATATCGAGCTTAACGCTCTTTTCAAACGGCTCGTCGACCAGGGTGACGAGGTCCTTGTACTTAATTCGTTTGAACACGGCGAGGTTTTCGTTCTTCTCCCGAATCCGATCCCAAATTAGATCGAGTGCCTTATCTGGATCCGTGATGCCCCGCTGTTTAAGCGCGGTCCAATTTGGATAAACCTTGGCTGCCACCGCCGGTGCTCCCTGACGGACGTCCTCGTACACCATGATTTCCTCAATTTCGGGGATGGTAGCAAGCTCCCATTCGATCTCTTCCGGATACACGTTCTTCCCAGTTTCAAGCACAATTACATTCTTCGCCCGGCCGGAGATGATGATGCGGTCACCATCGATGCGGCCGAGATCACCGGTATGAAACCACCCATCGGGATCGATTACTTCCGCCGTCGCCTCCGGGTTTTTATAGTATCCCGCCATGATGTTTGGCCCGCGGGCCACAATCTCGCCCACCCCGGAATCATCAGGATTATCTATTCGTACCTCCACCCCGGGAAACGGCACCATCCCGGGCGCGGTCGCAAATTTGTGGCTCATGGTGAGCACAGGCGCTGTCTCAGTAAGGCCATATCCTTCCATGATTCCGATGCCCATTCGCCTAAACCCCTGCGCTACTTCCGGACTGAGGGGCGCTCCTCCAGAGGTGAAGAACCGAAACCCCTTTCCAAACAGCGTCCGTTTCACCAACTTTCCCATCAGTGTTGGCGACGCGTGATAGATCATGCGCTTGATCCAGCTCTTCTCAATCGATTCCATAATACGCGCGTACAAGACATGATACAGCTTCGGCACCCCCAGGATGATAGTTGGATGTGCCTTTTTCATCACTTGACTGAGGTTACGATCGACGGGGGCATAGGTCGTCGTCGCACCGGCGATCAGCGGGGTGATCAGGGTAATCGTGAGCCCGTAGATGTGATACCACGGCACGATCGTGAGGAAGTTATCGGTCGCGGATAGATCAACGACTTTGAGTGCGGTGAGCGCATTGGAAGAAATGTTACGATGGAGAAGCATCGCCCCCTTGGCGTTTCCGGTCGTTCCAGATGTGTACATCAGGATCGCCATGTCATCCGGTGCCACATTTTCCGCCGGAATCGGCTTTCTCCCAAGAAGAAGGGCGTCGAGAAACAAGGTACCCTCTCTTGCCGGTCGATCCATCGACACGATAAACATATCAGGCAGAACATCTTTTTTAATCGCGGAAACCGCTTCCTCTTTCAGGCCGGAGATAACCGCTCCTTTCACCTCGGCCTCAGTAATAATTCGCTGAATTTCCGCCTGTTGCAGGTCGGGGTCGAGTGGAACCACCGCCGCTCCACAGCGGAGAATCGCGAAAAATGCGGTGACCCACGCCGCCCGTGGTTTGGAGATCAATGCGAGCCTGTCACCTTTACGCACCCCCAACTCTTGGAGGGCGGCGGCGAATCTCCCCACCATCTCTCCTAGCCGCTCGTAGGATATCTCATTCAATACCAATCGGATTCCACCACCACGCTTCCGCTCTTTGGGAATCGGCATGCGCAATGCAATTCGATCATGATGCTGGCGCACCGCGTTGTCAAACAGTTCGTTAAGAGTTGGGTATGCCATTTCCGCCCTTGTACAAATGCCGCTTGATATCCATTGTGCTTGTTTTGGGAAACGGAGTGTCGACAAGAACAACGTCGCTCTTGCGCCGAATGCGTTTATGCGGCGCGAGGCGTTGCTGGCGTCGCTTGATCTCTTCCCAGATCACGTCATGGGCGTCGTTCGTGTGGCCAGCGGCGCGCAACCGCTCCATGTTCGGGTATACGATCGCCTTCACGACCTCGTGCCCCTCTTCCTCCTCCCCCCGCACGAGCACTTCTTCAATGTACGGGATGCGGGAAAACTCCCATTCGATTTCCTCAGGATATACATTTTTCCCGCTTTCGAGCACGATCACGTTCTTCGCCCGCCCCTTTAAAAATATCTCGCCGTCGGGATCGATCAACGCTAAGTCGCCGGTGTGAAACCAGCCATCGGAATCGAGCACCTCACGCGTTGCTGCTTCGTTGTTGTAATAGCCTTGCATTACCGTCGGACCGCGCACGAGAAGCTCTCCCACACCGTCGGCACGGGTGTTAATTAGCTTAACCTCAATCCCGGGTAGAGGATGACCAACTGAGCCACCCTTAGGCGAAAACGGGTCGCAGAACGACACCACCGGAGAAGTTTCGGTAAGTCCATACCCTTCAAGCAAACCAATGCCCAGTCGCCGGAATCCGCGGCTCACGTTGGGATCAAGCGGTGCCGATCCGGACACGAAAAACCGCAGCTTTCCCCCGGTAAGTGCCTGCTTTACTTTGTTGCCCACTAACCGTGGCGCGAGGTGAAGCATGATTCGTCCCATTAGACTTCCCCGTACCTGGTTCATCAGCTTTTCATACATTACGTGGTACAGCTTAGGAACGCCGATAAACACAGTCACGCCGTACTTTTCCAGCAGCTTAGCGATCGCGCGATAATCGTCGGTGTATAACGCAAGGGCACCGGTATACAGCGGGAGAAGAAGCGAGGTTGTCAATCCAAGTATGTGGTGCCAAGGAGCGATGGTGAGAAATACGTCCTTTTCGTCGATCGGCATCACCGTGATACACGCTTCGATGTCGGCAACAAGATTTCCGTGGCTTAACAATACTCCCTTGGAGTTGCCGGTCGTTCCGGATGTATATGCCAGCACTGCGATGTCGGCATCGGTCAACTCCGGCGTTGGTACGTTTCCATCACGAAGAAAGGACGCAAATGGCATGTCGGCCTCGTCGTCAAAATCAATGCGAATCAATCCCTGCGACGGCAGACGGTCAAACAACTCCCCCGGGGCAAACACTACCCGAGCTCCCGACTCCGCAATAAGCATTTCCGCTTCCGGTTTAGCCAGGGTGGGATCAAGCGGGATCATCCAGGCACCAATGCGCAGAATCCCGAGGAGAGCAGCAGCAAATCGAATCCGAGGACGGGACATAATCGCCACCCGATCTCCTTGTTTTACCCCAACCTCCACAAGGCCGCGGGCAACACGGGCGGATAACTGATCGAGGTCACGAAATGTAATTACATCCGGTTCACCCGGATGAGGGCGTGTGTTACCAATTGCAGGTAGGTCAGAAAATCGCCCGACAGAACGGGCAAAATACTCCGGAATGGTTAAATAAGCCACTAAATCTCTCCTTGCTCATGCCGTAATCACAATTTACTCATTATAGGAGCTCACGGCGAAAGGTCAAAATCGGTGAGGGAGAAAGTCCCCTTCGCCTTCTCCGCCACCTTCATCACTTTTATCTTCGCGTGGTCGAGCTGCTCCTTGATCGCAGCGGCGAGGGTAATCCCCTGTTCGAACAGGTCGAGCGCCTCCTCAAGCGGAATATCTCCTTCCAATCGCTTTGTGATCTCTTCCAGCTTGGTCAATTGTTCATCGATCGTCACGTGACACCTCCTTCACTGCAGAAATGAGCTTTCCCCGGGCAAGTATCGTCTCAATCACCGCGTTTACCTTTACCTCCGCCGCATCCCGCAGCGGTGCCGTTTCCCCTGCCAATCGGGTCACGGAATACCCACGCTTAAGGGGTAGCCGAGGATCGACGAGACGGAGCCGGTCCGTAAGCCGATTCAAGTTTCTCTCCCGGGTGAGATACGCATCGCGGATCCCGCGTGTGAGCGCGTTCATCCACAGGTCAAGTTGCTGGAACCTGGTTTCCAGTCCGCGGATTGGAATGCGGAATATGTACCCCTTGAGCGTTCCCGTGAGCGTGGCGTCACGACGGTCAACGTGGCGGCGCACCGCCCGCACCGCCCGCAATGCAGCGGTGGTGACAGCGGAAATGACGTCATCCTTGGCTGGAACAGCGATCTCGGCGGCAGCTGATGGAGTGGGAGCGCGGCGGTCGGCAACGAAATCAGCGATCGTAAAATCGATCTCGTGGCCGACTGCGGAGACCACAGGAATATCACATGCAAATATCGCACGCGCCACCCGTTCATCGTTAAACGGCGCCAAATCCTCCAACGCCCCCCCGCCGCGACCGATAATGAGAATATCGAGCGGATCCACAATTCGGCTGAACGCACGCGCACGGTCGATCCCGGCGACGATCTCCTCCGGCGCTTGCGTCCCCTGCACTTGGGCTGGAAATAGATACACAGTGATAAGCGGCCATCGCCGCGACAGGACCGATATAATATCCCGGATCGCGGCCCCAGTTGGGGATGTGATCACGCCAATTCGATGCGGGAATTGAGGGAGAGGTTGCTTGTGGTCCGGAGCAAACAGGCCCTCTGCATTCAGCTTTGCCTTCAGGCGCTCGAACTCGGCCTGGAGCGCACCCATCCCGGCCGGCTGTACGATCGACGCTACAAATTGGTAGCGCCCACGGGGCGCGTAAATTGTCAGCCGCCCGTACGCGATTACCTCCATCCCATCAGTAAGAGGCAATGCTGGAATCAGCTCTGCTCGCCCTCGGAACCGCACCGCCCTGATTTCTGATGTTTCATCCTTGAGGGTGAAATACAGGTGCCCGGATGCGGCCCGGGTTAGGTTGGATACCTCACCCCGCAGCCACACCGGCCCGATCTCCTCTTCCAGCAGGTGCTTCGCTTCCTGGTTGAGCTCGGAAACGCGATAGATTCGTTCATGGTCCATTTGTGCGTAGTGTACCGGCCCGTCACGAAAAATAAAACGGGCGATGAAACGGCACCGAAGATTGCGTGTACCTGAATCGAGGTGATAGCAATGCAGACATTACTCACGCGCATCCTTCTCATTGGACTGATCGGGGTCCTCATCCCCGTAACCGGGTTGGCACAGACGACCGCTTCCAGTTCTGCGACGACGAACGGACCGGTACGCGCCACGGTTGGTACGTTTTTGTTCCCGCAGGGAAGCATAATTGCGTTCGAACTGACGCGAACGACACCGTGTCCGTGCATGTGCGGACCGATTCTCATCCAGGGACTGACCGTGCGTACCAGTGCCGGAGCTTCAGTATACGCGGCCGACATTGCCGCCACGGACTCCACCCGGTGGATTGGGTTCTGGAACCTGCAGACCAATGCGGGTACGCCTGTCCCACCCGGTGACTACACGGTAATTGTGGCAACATCGATCGGTGAGTTTCGCGCCACGGTGAAAGTCGTATCGTCGTCGTCTCCAATGTACGGACGGATGAGCGCACGTGCATCGGTGTGCGGGATCGGGCTCGCCGTGTACCGCGCCGTCACCAACGCGGACGCGGGAACAACGATTACCATCCAACCCGGCGAGATGGTGATAGTAACACTTCCCGGCAATCCCACTACCGGTTACCGCTGGGAACCAGTGGGGGCAGTGACGGATTCGATCCTGCAAGCTGTTCCCGGTACAGACTACCAGCCCGCAGGCACCGCGATCGGTGGTAGCGGGACATTTCTGTTCCGGTACAAAGCGGTAGGAACAGGAACGGCGGTCCTCAAGTTCGCGTATCGCCGGTCGTGGGAGAATGTCCCGGCGCAAAACTCGTTCACTGTCACGATAATTGTGCAGTAAGTCTAAAATCAGCGCGGGCGAGGAATAATAAAACTGGATCGAGGGATTTCTAAGGAGGTGAATACTTCGGACCGATAACGGCAAACCTCACGAACATGGAAGTGAGGGGCGCAAAGCCACGGGCCTGAGATGGTAGCCGGGTTACCGAAGTGCGAAGATGAAACAATGGGTTGGGTTATTCCTCCTTATTGCTGTAGCAGGCGCTGTAGCTGTCTCCGGTCTCGCTGCTAACTCTTCTACCGCAACAGTTACTGTAACGTGGCGGATACTTCCGTTTCAATCACTGACAGTTGTGGGGTCCGCCACCCCGGAAACGAGTGTCATCTCCCGGTTTAATCTCAAGCAACCTACGGCCGCTGATTTCGCCGCTGGCTACATCGAACAGGACGGGGCGCTTACCCTGGTCGCTGCAAGCAACATTCCATGGACAGTGAACGTGCATGCGTTGGAACCGAACATGGGCACAAGCACCGACGGTAGTTACGTAAAGCCCCTTTCCGATTTTCTCGTCCGTGCCAATGGGGGAACGTTTATCCCAATATCCCAATTTGATCAGCCACTGGCGCACGGCCAGCGGGGTGCGTACCGGTTGACAATTGACTACCGCGTTAAGCTCAATCCCGTCGCCTACAAACCGGGCGACTACGGGCTCACCGTCGTGTACACCATCACCGGCGATTGAGCCTATTTTCGATACGCCTCCTTACGCACAGCGGGCGCTGGTCAGCGCTCGCTTTTCTTCTCTTCTAGCATCACCAAAGCGCGAATCTGCGTTACCACCTTGTCCCCGATTCCGGAGACGGCCTTCAATTCCTCCACCCGCGTGAACGGTCCGTGTGCAGCGCGGTAGGCAATGATCCGGGCAGCGAGCGTTTCCCCAATACCCGGTAATCGCGTTAATTCGTCAAGTCCAGCGTTATTTATGTTAATCTTAGGACGAGAGGAGAGAAACCGGGGCACGATAACGTGCGCATTCTCGACAATGATCGGTGCCACTGCAGATACGCGGGTATGGCGTATAACGGGGGCGTAAAATGATATCCCGACAGCAACGATCGCAACCGCGATCAACACGATCAATCCGCGCTCTTGCGTCGAGGAAAGGCGAACGTTCATGGGAAAAACAGTTCCTTAATCCGCGCTAGTCCCGCCTGCTCACGGGCGAGGCGCATCCGTTCCGGCAACCGCTCATACCGTGGGCGCCCAAACTTATCCGAGTACGCCTGGTAAAAGATCTTCCCCAGTTGCTCTCGCACGTGCGGATGAGCCGCTAGTGTCATCTCTTTATTGGCTGCTAATTGCTCCAACTCGGGGATATATACTTCGATCTGGGCCGCCTGAGCGAACAGCTCCACCGCTTGATCAGGATCGTCGTCCAGCATTCGCGTTGCAGCCGCAAACAGCTCACGCCGGCGCATTTCCGCCTGGGCGATAGCGCGCATTAACCTCTCCTGTTCGCGATGATACGCGAGCTCTTTATGGGGAAACGCGAGAATGCGGTGTACACACCCGGTTGTGGCCGGAGCGAACGCGCTCGGGTTGCGTGCGATCTTCCCGTGCCAGGAGAGACAGCGCTCCGGTGTCGAATAAGTGACGTTGGTGTAATATTGATAGTAGGTTCTGCCACGCATTCGGAATCACCTAAGCCAGTCTACGGCTGACCTACCAATCGGGCAAGTCCGCTAAGGAGGAAAAAATGTGGAAGATTGCATTGGCAACATTCGCCGCTGTATTCCTCGCCGAGCTCGGCGACAAGACACAGATCGCTATTCTAAGCCTCACCGACAGATTTAACGCTCCCATCGCCGTCCTCATCGGTGCCGGTAGCGCGTTATTGCTGTCCACTGCGCTTGCTGTCGGTGTAGGATGGTTTCTCCTCCGAACAATCCCAGAATCAGGATTTAAGATCGTCCATTACGCCGTCGGTGCCCTGTTCATCGGCATCGGAATCTGGACCGTTATCCGCACTTAATCCCCGGAAAACCAGGGATGATTCTCCCACCCTTCCAACTTTTCCAACAGTGAATACTCGGTCATGTCAAGGTGGATCGGGGTAATGGAGATAAGCCCGTTGGCGATCGCCCAAATATCGGTCCCCTCCTCTTCAGGCGGGACGTCGGTGAGTGGATCGCCGGTGATCCAATAATAGCTGCGGCCACGTGGGTCCTTACCGGTAACGAGGTAGTTCTTGTACGCCAATCCTCCAAGGCGGGTGAGCTTCACCTGTGGATTTCTCCCCCGTGTCCCCGCGGGAACGTTTACATTAAGCAAAATTCCCTTGGGAAGCGACGGGTTCTCCAACAGAAACGCCGCCAGTTTCGCCGCGAACCGGGCCGCCAACCCGTAATCGGCATCGGGGCGTGGATCTACCCCCACATCAAGCGACATCGCTACCGACGGGATACCGCTGCGTACACCCTCCATCGCGGCGGCGACCGTGCCCGAATATGTGATATCCTGACCCACGTTTAACCCAGCGTTAATCCCGGATACAACGAGATCGGGGCGAGCGTCGAGCAGGCCGAGCAGCGCCAACGACACGCAGTCGGACGGCGTTCCGCTCGTCACATGGCCCACCGTTCCGTCGAGCAGTTGCACGCGATCGACGCGCAGCGGCTTGTGAAACGTCATTGTCCGGCTCGCCGCTGACCAATTACGATCCGGCGCGTACACCTCCACCCGTGCCACACGGCCAAGCTCTTCTTTCAATGCCATTAATCCGGGTGCATTGACACCATCATCGTTTGTGACAAGGATTAGTCGTTCCGGCATCTCACTCCTCCCGTTAGATGTTTATTCATGTTAGCCGATCGCACCGTTACGGCCAACTGACGGTGGCAGAGAAGCACGATAAAACACAAGTACGTTGTCTCCATACCCGCGGCGATCGATGCGGGTAAGAACACCGTAGTCCGCAGCTACCTTGTCTTGCTTGGAGATTTCAGTTACCACTACAGCATCTGGAGCAAGAACGTCCCCCACTCCAAGGCGGTTGAGGGCAGCGGCGGCGAGCCCTTTCCCATACGGCGGACCGACAAATGCCAACTCAAACCGGCGCCCCCGGCGCGCAAAGTGGTCGATCCCGGCGAGAAAATCAGCCTGCAATACCTGCGCCTGCGCGAGAAATCCAAGTTTTTCCAAGTTGCGGCGGGTGATTCCACATGCAACGGCAGAGTGGTCAATGAACACGCACTCGCGCGCGCCACGGGATAGCGCTTCCAACCCCACGCTCCCCGTGCCGCAGAACAGATCCAAAAACCGGGCGTCGGAAACGAGATCGGCGATGATGTTGAACAGGGCGGTACGCACGAAATCGCGCATCGGGCGGATTCCCTTTTCCTCCCAATCTACGAGTTTTCTTCCCTTCCTGGTCCCACTGATGATGCGCATCATCCCTCCTTGACTTTGCAACCGGCCGCCCCTACCATTTATCGTCGACCGCATGGGAATAGCGTTTGTCAGAGGATAAGAAACGAAGAGGGGCTTATCAACCAATGCAGTTTGCCGATCTGCGCACCGTCATTTTCGATCTCGATGGTACCCTGTGCCACTACCGAATCACAACTGCAGACGCACTTACCGCGACATTGGAGCGTGCGGGTCTTCCGCCCGATACGCTTGGGGACATCACTGCCGCCGCGGCTCGGTATCTGGAACTGTGGCACGCCGAGGAACAGGTGCGCTCAGACATCCCGTTTCGGGCACGTATTTGGGCCCGGTTACTCGCAGAGAACGGGATCGATGATCCTGAACTGGCACGCCGGCTCGGAGACACGTACATCGATATTCGTCTCCCCAGCTTGGAACTCGATCCGAACGCAGTTTCCATTCTTACTGCACTTCGGCCTCGGTTCCGTCTCGGGCTGCTCACGAACGGTCCGAGCGAGATGCAGTGGCCGAAGATCCACCGTCTTGAGCTCAACCCGTATTTCGACGCGGTCGTCGTTGCCGGCGACGTTGGGATCTACAAACCCGATCCACGCGTATTCACCATCGCCCTTACCCGCCTTGGAGGAACTGCGGACACGGCGGTATACATCGGCGACTCTTACGCGATGGACGTAATCGGCGCAAAACGCGCCGGGTTGCACTGCGTGTGGCTGCGGCACCCAACCAACACTGAGCCGGTAGACTCAATCCGTCCTGATATTGAAATCGACGCCCTGTCCCGGTTGATGGAGGTGTTATGAAACAAGCGGACGTGGCAATTATCGGCGCCGGTCCTGCCGGACTGTTTGCCGCTGATGTCCTCATCGGAAGCGGGCTGACCACAGTGGTTATTGACCGCGGCCCGGAGGTCGCCCGCCGCACCCACATCGCGTTTGGAGTCGGCGGCGCGGGTGCGTTCTCCGATGGCAAGCTCAACCTCACCCCCAAGATCGGCGGCGATCCCGCGAGCGTCGGCCGCACTCCAGAGGAAATTCAAGACTACATCGATCGCATCGATGCTACGTTCACCCGCTTCGGTGCGCCCGAGAAGTACTCGGGCGAGAACGCCGACGCCCTCATGGCGTTAAAGAAGGCGGCAAGTCGGTACGGGATTGAATTCATCAGCGGGCGGCAGCGCCACATGGGCACCACCCCAGTGCGCAAGGTGGTGGAACGATTCTGGGAACATTTGTGTTCTCACGGGATCGAAGCATCGCTCGAGAACCGTATCACCCGCATCGAGCGGACCGGTGGCCGATTCATCCTCCACGGCGCGGAAACGATTTCCGCCCGGTACGTAATCGCTGCCCCGGGGCGCGCTGGCGCGTACTGGCTGCGTGAGGAGGCACTGCAGCTGGGAATCAAGACGGAATACGGACCGATTGACGTTGGCGTGCGCGTTGAGTTCCCCGCCGAGCTGTACACTCCGATCGAACGGGTGATGTACGACGCCAAACTGCGCGTACGCACCGCCACTTATGACGATATGGTGCGCACGTTCTGCACCAATCCGCGCGGATTCGTGGTGCGGGAAAAGTATGAGGAGTTTTCGCTTGTCAACGGGCACGCGGAGAACGATGTCAAGACCGAGAACACCAATTTCGCTCTCCTGTCTCACATTGAGCTCACCGATCCGGTGGAGGATACCACCGAGTACGGCCGCGCGATCGCCAAATTGGCGACGACAATCGGAGGCGGGCGCCCGATCATCCAGCGCCTAAAGGACTTGAACCGCGGTCGGCGCTCGACCGCGGACCGCCTTCGCCGCGCTACGATCTCCCCCACCCTCACCGACGCCACCCCGGGCGACATCTCGATGGCATTGCCCGATCGGGTGGCGGTGAATCTGCGTGAGGGCTTAGAGCAGCTCAATAACATTATCCCGGGGCTAACCGCAGACAACACCTTCCTGTACGCTCCGGAAATCAAATTCTACGATACGCGCTACCCGGTAACAAACGAGATGGAAACGCAGGTTCCCGGATTTTTCGTCGCCGGTGATGCCTCGGGACACTCCCGCGGGATCGTGTATTCTGCGGTAACCGGAATGATCGCCGCTGCCGGCATCAGGAACCACGCCGGGGCGTGATTGGTGCAATGAACCATAAGCTCACAGCCGTAGCACTGTTGTCAACAACGCTAATCATCCTTCTGATTGTCGTTCCGTTATTTGCCCAGGCGCTGCCAATCCCCGGGTTCAACCAAACGTACCGCGATTCCCACGGATACTGGGGCGCCAATCCGATGGGAACGAACGGATGCCCAGACCGTATCGAAACAGCCGGATGTTTGATCACCTCGCTCGCTGCTGTCCTTGATTACTACGGGATAAAACTGACCATTCCCGCAGCGGAGTCGCACACCGGCAAGGAACAAATGGGAATGGATCCCGGCATTCTGAACGATTGGCTGCGTGCCCACGGCGGATACGGCCGCTGCACCACCGATCGTGTCGGAAAATGCTGCCTGGAGTGGACTGCCATTCCTTGGATCACCCTGTCCGGGCACACCAACAGCGCCGTATCCGGTCTTGATTCCGCTTCGCGTTCCCTGATCGATAGCGCACTGGCGCATGGATATCCGGTAATTGCGGGTGTGCACTGGGGCGCGCACTGTCACGGCACGACGGTGAAAACCGAAAACTGCCACTGGGTGGTGATCACCGGCGTGGTGGGGACGACGTACACGATCACCGATCCCTACAACCGCAACGCCCATGATCCGCGCGGGATACGGACCACTCTGAACCGCGGTGTGTTTGGGGCGTACACGATCGACCGGTTTGTGATCGCCTCCGGACCGGTCCCAACTCAACCCACGGAAGCAATCCATCTCGCGTTTTCCCCGGTTCCGGCGGCGGTTGGCAAGATAGCGGTCATCCTGTCAACCACCACAGGCGGGAAATATCTCGTGTTTGTCCAGGTGGTGTATCCCGACGGGACGGTGTATTACGCACGGCGCCCGACCTCCGCATCCCTGTCTTTGCAACTAGCCCCGGGAAAGACATCTCTCATTTCCGGACCGATGGACATCGTTCCGGGGAAAAACGTGATCGGCTGGCTCGACACGCACGCCAGGCCGCCCGGCGCGTATACCATCCTTGTGCAGCTGGAAGATCCACACCGACCCGGCACCGCCGTCGCCACCGCCGTCGGCGCCTTGTCCCCCCCTGAAGTTACACCAGTTAAATCAACGACGATCGGCATGGAGATTGCGATTGCAGTTGTGATCGCGCTCGTTGTGAGCCTGGCCACCGCTCTAATCGTGCTCGCGGTCAGACCGTAGCATCGGAATCACACGGCGGGGGCTCTTCACTTTAAACTGAGGTGAGAACGTGAGTTGAAGCGCGTCCATGTGACAGGCGGTCGTGCACTCACCGCACTTTGTACAATTATGAGAATCGTATTCCTCATGCGGCTGCAAGCCCATCGGACAGGCCCGGGCGCAGTCGCCGCACCGCGAGCACCGATTGGGATTTAACGTCAAGTGGAGAAAGCTCACCCGGTTGAACAATGACAAAATTGCGCCCATCGGGCACAAATAGCGACACCAGAACCGTGAGATAATCACCATTCCCGCCAACACCGCGACTAACACCCCCAAGTGCAGCAAAAACGGGCGGTTGACCGACGCCAC
>CAZILO010000003.1:0-26448 GCA_964540085.1 uncultured Thermotogae bacterium | reverse complement strand
CCATATCATTTCTCTCAGATTCAGATTTACTTTCATTAGGCCGTGAGATCGCGCGACAGGCAATATTCCTGTTCGATGATCTTATCGACCTTTTGCTGTGGACGATCCCGTTTGCCATCCTCGGCGCACGCATCTACTACGTCGCGTTTCAATGGGGATTTTACTCCCACCACCTTGTGGACATGGTCAAGATCTGGCAAGGCGGGTTGGCGATCCACGGCGGAGTGATCGCCGGAGCAACCACGGTGTACATATTCTGTCGCGTGAAACGGATCCCGTTTTGGGCTCTCACTGACGCTCTTGCTCCCAGCCTGATCCTCGGCCAGGCGATTGGCCGCATCGGTAACCTAATGAATGGAGACGCGTACGGCACACCGACAAATCTTCCGTGGGGGATCCACTTTCCCTCCAATTCCCCGGCGGGGATGGCTTATCCTGGCCAGGCAACGCACCCATCGATGATTTACGAGATGATCCTCAATCTCATCATCTTCGGCTACTTGTGGAGTATTCGCAAGAAGGGATACAAAGATGGGTTCATCACAGCAATGTACTTCATCCTGTACTCGATCGACCGCTCGATCGTCAGCTTTACCCGTGGGGATAGCCTGTGGTTCGGCCCGATCCGGGCAGCGCATGTAATCAGTGGAGTATTGGTAATCACGTTCGTGGCGTTCATTATTAAACGCCAGCTATACAAACGGTCTATGCGTGAAAGTCATCCCCAAGGTAAAACCGCCGCGCCAGCGGATCCTCCATCATCTCCGCCGGAGTCCCGTGTGTGATCACCTTGCCATCGTAAATGAGGTATGCATAATCAGTAATTGACAGAGCGTCACGCACGTTGTGATCCGTGATTACCAGGCCGATTCCCCGCTCCCGCAGGCCACGGATCTGGGCCTTAAGATCAGAAACGGAAATCGGATCGATGCCGGAAAACGGCTCATCGAGGAGGATGTACCGCGGCGATGTCGCAAGCGCCCGTGCAATCTCCAACCGCCGTCGTTCCCCCGATGACAGGACGCCAGCGCGTTGCCGGCGCAGTTTCTCAAGATGAAACTCGGAAAGGAGACGCTCGCGGGTGCGAACACGGACGTGAGGATTAGGGAGAAGTTCCAATACGATGTCAAGGTTGTTTTCCACGGTGGTGTGGGTGAACACCGACGGCTCCTGGGGGAGATATCCGATCCCGAGCCGGGCGCGGCGGTGAAACGGAAGCCGTGAGATAATACGCCCGTCCAGGACAACATCACCGGCGTCGGCGGCGAGAAATCCGATGATCATGTGAAACGTCGTGGTTTTGCCCGCCCCGTTCGGGCCGAGCAGCCCGATCACCTGCCCCTGGATCACGGAAACCGAAACAGAATCGACCACTTTGCGGCCGGAAAAGCTCTTACACAGCCCATGCGTCTCAAGCGCCATTCTTCCCCCGGAAAAACGCGGCATCCAACCGCAGTTTGACGTTGCCGGACGCGGTGCTTCCATCCGCGGTAACCTTGATTTGCATTGCAGTCAGTTCACCAGCAGAGATGGTCCCGTGCACCGGCCCGACAAGTGTAACCGTATCTCGGGAGTACTCTGCACGCACACATGTGTACACGTCGTTTCCAGATTTGATGGTCACCTCATCAGTGAGCGCAATGCGGCCGTCCACATACGTTGCTTTTTTACCCGTGGCCGTAATCTGCGACGGCCGGCTGATCCGCGCCGTTACCCCGCCCGTGAGTGTGAGGCAGCCCGCACTGGGATCGTACGAAACCCCTGGCGCCGTCACACGCGTATCCAACGACGAGATCGTCACCACTTCCGGCCCGGTAATCAGATTTGTGGTCTTGTCCCAACTGACTGCCGTGGTCGCCAGACGATAATCACCAGAGAGCGTCGCCGTTACCCCGCCAACCAGGTGGGCCTGATCGCCGGTAAACGTCAATGTCGGGGCGACCACCGTTAGCCGTGGTTTGCCGTTCGCGTACAGCGATAACGTGACGGCGTGCAGATCTCCATTGCCGTCCTTGTCCATTGTCCCCCGCGTTGCTTGTACCCGCCATTCCACCCGGCCCGCTTGATCATAACCGGCAAGCGTCAGTCCGGACATCGCGGTCGTCGTTGATGTTGATTCCGGCCGTGACCGCAGAAGAAAATAGCCACCCACCGCTAACCCGATAATCACGATGATCAAGACTATTCCCGTTCGCTTAGACATGCGGTCACAAAACACGTAAACAGCGGATGAGGGGACAGAAACCGCGAGCGAAATTCGGGATGAAACTGCACTCCCACGTACCACGGGTGATCAGGGAGTTCGATAATTTCCACGAGCCGACCGTCGGGCGACGTTCCCGATACGCGCATCCCCGCATCCTCGAACGCGTCGCGGTACGCGGGGTTGAACTCGTAGCGATGACGGTGGCGTTCGGATATCCGATCTGTACCGTAGCACGCATGGGCACGCGTTCCTGGAGCAAGGATCGTTTCGTACGCGCCGCGCCGCATTGTTCCCCCTTTGGCCGCCACCGCCTTTTGCTCGGGCAGGATGTCGATCACCGGATCGGGCGTGGCGGGGTCAAATTCGGAGCTGCTGGCCGCAGTGAGCCCAAGCCGGTTACGGGCAAACTCGATCGTCGCACACTGCAGGCCGAGACAGATCCCGAAAAATGGAATGTTATTTTCACGCACGTACCCGACTGCTTCCACCTTGCCTTCGATGCCGCGATCGCCGAACCCGCCCGGAACGAGGAGCCCGTCGACATCATCGAGGTGGACAGCCGGACCGTCCCGGGTCACCGCTTCAGCGGGGATCCACACAATGTCCACCCGCGCGTCAGCGGCAACTCCGGCGTGGACAAGCGCCTCGCGAATGCTCATATACGCGTCGGTGAGTTCCACATACTTTCCCACCACTCCGATTCGCACCACCCGGCGTGGGTGGCGTAACCGGTGTACACGCGCATCCCACGCGGACAAATCAGTGGTGCGGGATGGAAGCCCCAACCGTGCAGAAATCAAGTCATCGAATGACTGGGCATGGAGGATATCTGGCGCGGCGTAGATCGAATCGAGATCGGGGTCCTCAATCACGTTTCCCACCGGGACGTCGCAGAATCGGGCGATCTTTTTTCGCACTTCAACGGGTAACGGACGGTCACTCCGAGCAGCGATGGCATCGGGCTGAATTCCGATCGCGCGCAGCTCTTTCACCGAATGTTGGGTGGGTTTCGTCTTCAATTCATCGGTCGAGGTAAGGCGGGGAAGCAATGTGAGGTGAATGAAGTACGTATCCGTGCGCGGCAGATCGTCCCGCAGTTGGCGCAATGCCTCGAGAAACGGGAGGCTTTCGATATCTCCCACCGTGCCCCCAACTTCTACCACCCCAATCTCCGCCCCTTGTTGTTCCAACGGGCGCAGAATCAGGCGTTTGATCTCGTCAGTAATGTGGGGAATGACCTGCACCGTATTTCCGAGGTAGTCGCCGGCCCGCTCGGCGCTGATCACGTTCCAGTACACCTGGCCGGCGGTGATATAGTTGTCGGCGGTGAGCTCCTCGCCGAGGAACCGCTCGTAACGCCCGATGTCGAGGTCGGTCTCGCGCCCGTCGCGGGTGACAAACACCTCCCCGTGCTCATACGGGTTCATCGTGCCTGCGTCGAGGTTCAAGTAGGGATCTATCTTCTGGAGGCTGACGCGGTAGCCGCGCAATTTGAACAGCAACCCAACCGAAGCGGCTACTACCCCTTTGCCCAACCCGGATAAAACTCCACCGGTAACAAAGATCAGCTTGCGCACCCTTCCTCCCACACTGCGATTGTTAAAATGAGATTACAGAGCCAGGGCGGCATGCGCAAGATGAGTTGCCCCGCGCGTATGCTCATGGTATAATGCCGAAGCTAATTTTACCTTTCCCGGTGGGGAAGAAAGGATCGATCGGTTTATGGTACGACTAATTCTTGAGATCTTGTTTTTTGCTGACTCCTTCGCCATGATGAGCCTCATCCTCATGCAAATGAGCGAGCACTCCGGCCTGGGCGGAGCGTTCGGCGCTGGCATGTCGAGCACCGTGTTCGGACGCGATGAGACCAAGGATCCCAAACGAACGCTCACGTCGATCATGGCGGGGGTGTTCCTGTTGTTTGGGTTTATCCTGTCGATCCTACATTAATCAATAGGAGGAAACCGGTGCCGCTAATCGAGGTTAATGGTCTTAAAACCTATTTCTACACTGAAGATGGTGTGGTGCGGGCGGTGGACGGGGTTGACTTCCAGATCGAGCAGGAAAAGACGCTCGGCGTGGTGGGTGAGAGTGGTTGCGGAAAATCAGTGACCGCCTTGTCCATCATGGGGCTCGTCCAATCACCGCCAGGGAAGATTGAAGCAGGCCAGATTCTGTTCCATCAAGATGGAAAGGTGACTGATCTTACCAAGCTCAACCCAAAGGGCAAGGAATACCGCGCCATCCGTGGTGATCAGATCGCCATGATTTTCCAAGAACCGATGACGAGCCTGAACCCGGTGTATACGATTGGTAATCAGATCATGGAAGCGATTATCCTTCACCAGCACGTGGACAAAAAACAGGCGCGGGAAAAGGCAATCGAGATGCTGCGTGCAGTGGGGATCCCGGTTCCAGAGCAGCGGGTCGATGAGTACCCGCACCAGCTGTCCGGTGGAATGCGGCAGCGCGCGATGATCGCAATGGCGCTGTCGTGTAACCCATCGTTGCTTATCGCTGACGAACCGACGACCGCCCTTGATGTGACGATCCAAGCGCAGGTGCTTGACCTGATGAACGATCTACGCAAGGAGTTCAATACATCAATTCAATTCATCACTCACGATCTTGGCGTGATTGCCGACATGGCGGACGATGTAGTTGTGATGTACTTGGGGAAGGTCGTCGAGAAGGCAGAAGTGCACGAGCTGTACCACAATCCCAAGCACCCGTACACGCAAGGGCTGATGAACTCGATCCCGTCGTTGGCATCGAAAAAGGATCGACTAACCCCGATCAAGGGAGTTGTCCCTGACCCGTTTGACATCCCGGCTGGCTGTGGGTTTGAACCGCGTTGTCCACACGCGATGGACATCTGCAAGACCAAGAAACCGGAACTGAAAGAAGTGGCCCCCGGACACACAACAGCGTGCTGGCTGTACGGATAGAGAGGTGATTTAAGATTGTCTTCTGACAACATCCTGCTCGATGTGAAGCACCTGAAAAAGTACTTCCCGGTGCGCCGGGGGGTGTTCCGCCGCGTGGTGGCGCACGTAAAAGCGGTTGATGACGTCGACCTGTTCATCAAGGAAGGTGAAACCCTGGGACTGGTGGGAGAATCAGGCTGCGGGAAGACCACGACTGGTCGCACTATCCTCCGGCTGATTGAACCGACTGCCGGCGAGATTCACTTCAAATCCAAGGCACTGGCAGAGCCGGGCGAGGAGTTCAAATTAGTCGACGTTGCCAAGGCATCGCGTAAGACAATGAAAGCGCTGCGCCGTGATATGCAAATCATCTTCCAAGACCCGTATTCCTCCCTTAACCCACGCATGACAGTGGGAGCGATCGTCGGCGAGCCGCTCCTTGTCCACGGCGTCGCTAAGGGCAAGGAACGGGAGCAGCGCGTACGGGAACTGCTCGGTGCGGTCGGACTGAAGCCCGATCACATGAAGCGTTACCCGCACGAGTTCTCAGGCGGGCAGCGCCAACGCATTGGAATCGCGCGCGCCCTCGCCCTTGACCCGCAGTTGATCATAGCTGATGAGCCGGTGTCAGCACTCGACGTATCAATCCAGGCGCAGGTATTGAACCTGCTCGAGGACTTGCAGAAGGACTTCGGGCTCACGTATCTGTTCATCGCACATGACCTGTCGGTGGTGCGCCATATCTCCGATCGCGTTGCCGTGATGTACTTAGGAAAGGCGGTAGAACTCGCCGAGACCGAGGAGCTATTCACCAATCCGAAGCATCCGTACACCGAGGCACTGATGTCCGCGGTTCCGGTTCCGGATCCGGACTACGAGGTGGAGCGAATTATCCTCGAAGGCGATGTCCCGTCGCCGGTGAATCCACCGTCAGGATGCTACTTCCACCCCCGTTGCCGTTACGCGAAGGACATCTGCAAGACTGAGGCACCCGAATACCACGACATCGGCGGGGAACATTTCGTCGCCTGCCATTTTGCCGAACAACTGAAGCTTCAACCCGTACGCGCGGGATGAACCTCCTGTTAGGAACACGTAACGCCGGAAAGATCAGGGAACTACGCGACCTTCTGTCTGATCTGCCCGGCGTTTCTCTCCTGACCATACACGACCATCCGTTCACGGAAGTAGCGGAAACCGGTACCACATTCGAAGAGAATGCCCTCCTTAAGGCACGGGCGATCTGTGCCGAAACTGGCCTCCCCGTGCTCGCCGAGGACGCTGGGCTTGAGGTTATCGCACTAAACAGTGCTCCGGGAGTGTATTCGGCGCGGTACTCCGGAGTACCGGTCGATTATGCCCGCAATAACGCTCTGTTGCTCAAGAACCTGGCCGGAATCGATGATCGCCGCGCCCGGTTTGTCGACGTCGCTGTACTGCGGTTCCCGGACGGACGCGAATACGTACGTACCGGGGTTCTCACTGGGAAAATCGCCATTGCCCCTCGCGGCGAAAACGGATTTGGCTATGACCCTCTGTTCATCCCTGACGGCTATGACAAGACGCTCGCCGAGATGGGCGTGGACGCGAAAAACCGGATCAGCCACCGCGCGCACGCGATTGCAGCGATAAAGGAAATCCTCACGACTCTTCTGGCGGAGGCAGGGTCTTTTGCAGATCGAGGAGCAACCGGCGCTGGGCCGCAGTAAGCCGACGAGGAACGACTACCTGCACCTCAACGTAATGATCTCCCTTCCCGCGTCCGTTCAGTTCTGGCATTCCCTTCCCGCGTAAACGAATTACCGTCCCGGGTTGCGTTCCGGGCGGAATTGTCACCGTTTCCTCTCCCCACAGCGTCTCCACCGGGACCTTCGCTCCTAACGCCGCCTGGGGATAGTGAATCTTGATCGTGGAGTGAATATCACGTCCGTCGCGGCGGAACTTGGGATGTGGGATCACCTCAATCACAATGTACAGATCTCCGGGTGGACCGCCGTTGGGGCCTACGTTTCCCTGCCCCTTGAGACGAAGTCGGGAACCGTTGTCAACCCCAGCCGGGACGTTAATTGAAATCTTGCTGCGCTCTTTGATCCGTCCCGTCCCGTGGCAGCGATGGCACGGCTGTTCGATGATCTCGCCTGTACCGTGACACTCCGGGCAGGTACGGACGGTAACAAAACTTCCGAGCAAACTTTGTTGGCGGTATTCCACCTGCCCGCGGCCGTGGCACGTCGGACAGATCCGCTTTTTGGTCCCCGGTTCCATCCCGGTGCCGCCACAATGATCGCACGTAACCAATCGGGGGGCGGTGATCCGCATGCGCGTTCCGGTGGCCGCGTCTTCCAGCGTGATCCGTAATTTATATTCGATGTCCTCACCACGCTGCGCTTGCGCTCGCTGTGTCCGGGTAGCGGTGCGCGGCGCACCCTGGCGGAAGAAAAAGTCGAAGATATCGTCGAACCCACCAAATCCAAATTCGGACCACGCCTCGCGGGCACGGCGAAAGTCGCTCCCGGAAAAATCAAATCCCTGCGTTGGGCCGGCGTGACCATAGCGGTCGTATTGCGCCCGCTTCTCCGGATCGGAGAGGACCTCGTACGCCTCGGTTGCCTCCTTAAATGCTTCCTCCGCCTGCTTGCGGTTGTCCGGATTGCGGTCAGGATGGAACTCTTTCGCCTTGCGGCGATACGCCCGCTTGATATCCTCCGGACTTGCGTCGCGGGAGACCCCAAGAATTTCGTAGTAGTCGCGCTTGGTCACGCCGCCCCCTTTCCGTGCTTACCGGATTTTACTTATTGTCGTCGTTTTTGTCCTCATACTCAGCATCAACGTAATCGCCGGACTCCGGCTCCTTGTCGTCGGACGTGGCAGTCTTTTCCGTCTGCTGAGTCGACGTTTTCTGATACGCTTCTGCTCCGAGTTGCTGCGCGCTTTTGCTGAGTTCCTCCATCATGCGACGAATGTCAGCAGCCGGCGCATTCTGGGAGAGCTTTTCCTTTAATCGACGGAGCTGATCCTCGATTTCGGCGCGCTTTTCCTGCGGCACTTTGTTTCCCAGGTCGTTCAGCGCCTTCTCAGTCGTGTACACGAGCTGATCGGCCTGATTACGCACCTCGATCTCCTCAGCGCGGCGTTTGTCCTCCTCAGCGTGCTCCTCGGCTTCGCGGCGCATCCGCTCAATCTCGGCGTCGCTTAACCGTGACGACTCCTTGATCGTGATCGACGAGCTCTTGCCGGTCGCTTTATCCTTGGCGGTCACGTGTAGGATTCCGTCAGCGTCAATATTGAACGTAACGTCTATCTGCGGCACCCCACGTGGCGCCGGCGGCAGTCCGGTCAGTTGGAACTTACCAAGCGATTTGTTGTCCGCCGCCATCTTGCGCTCTCCCTGCACAACGTGGATCTCCACACTCGTTTGGTTATCCTCGGCAGTGGTAAACGTCTTCGTCTTTTCGGTCGGGATGGTCGTGTTGCGCTCGATGAGCGGAGTGGCAATTCCTCCGAGGGTCTCGATAGACAGTGTAAGCGGAGTCACGTCGAGGAGCACGATTTCGTCCACCTCGCCGGCGAGAACTCCACCCTGAATCGCTGCACCGCACGCCACCACCTCATCCGGGTTGATCTCCTTGTTGATCTTTCCCGGAATGCGGGTCGCCACGAGTTCCTGTACCTTGGGAATACGCGTCGATCCACCAACAAGGACCACCTGATGGATGTCTTTGTCCGTTTTTCCCGCCGCCTTGAGAGCGTTTTCCACGATCTCCATTGTGCGGTCCAGATAGTCCGCGATCATCTGCTCGAACTTGGCACGGGTGAGCTTGCGCTCAAGGTGCTTAGGACCGGAGGAATCGGCGCTGATGTACGGGAGATTGATCGTAGTCTCCATGCGCGCGGACAGCTCCTTCTTCGCCGCCTCAGCAGCATCCTTCAGCCGTTGCATCGCGCTCGGGTCCTTAGTAAGGTCAATTCCGGTGTCAGCGCGGAACTCATCCACGAGCCAGTCCATGATCCGCCGGTCGAAGTCGTCACCGCCGAGTTGAGTATCGCCGTCGGTGGCCACTACTTCGAACACTCCGTCCCCAATCTCGAGGATCGACACGTCGAATGTTCCACCACCGAGGTCGTACACAAGGATCGTCTGCTCCTCACCCTTGTCCAGTCCGTAGGCAAGAGCGGCCGCGGTCGGTTCGTTGATGATCCGCATCACTTCCAGTCCGGCGATCTTTCCCGCATCCTTGGTCGCTTGCCGTTGTGCGTCATTGAAGTATGCCGGTACCGTAATCACTGCCTTCTTCACCTTGCCGCCAAGGTGCGCCTCGGCATCTGCCTTTAATTTTTGCAGGATCATCGCCGAGATCTGCTCGGGAGTATATTCCTCTACTTTGCCGTTCACCTCGATTCGCACGCGATAATCGGTTCCCATCTTGCGCTTAATTGAGGTAACCGTGCGGTTGGGGTTAGTGATTGCCTGGCGCTTGGCCAACCGCCCGACGAGACGCTCGCCGTTCTCGGTGAATGCCACCACCGACGGAGTGGTGCGTTCTCCTTCGGCATTGGTGATCACTTCCGGAGAACCTCCCTCCAGCACGGCGACACACGAGTTTGTGGTTCCTAAATCTATTCCAATAATTTTCTCTTTAATCTTCTCTGCCATTTTGATCCTCCTTTGTAGCCTTTATTCCTTTGCTTACTTTCACCTTGCTCGGCCTAAGCACACGGCCGTGGCGGAGGTACCCCCGCTCGAACTCTTCCAGAATTACGTTGCGCTCTTTATCGCTTTCTACGCTCAGGAGCGCTTCGTGCTTCGTTGGATCAAACAGGGTTCCTTCCGCTTCGATCGGAGTTACTCCCTTTTGCTTTAGGAGCTGATCGAACTGGGCGAATATTCTCTCGACCCCTTCGATAAACGACTGCGCGTCGTTGTTGCCGTTGTAACTGGCGAACGCACGCTCGAGGTTATCGTACAGGGGAAGAAAATCGAGAATCTCCCGATCGGAAACGCGCTCCTCTAGGCTCGCCATGTCCCGCAGGACCCGCTTCTTGTAGTTCTCAAACTCCGCCTGCAGGCGTTTGATCCGATCGATGTATCCCCGAATCTCTTCATCCTTCTGCGCCAATTGCGCAGCCACGTCCGTCTCGCTCCGTTCCTGAGATTCCTTCTTTTCCTTATCGTTAGTTTCTATTTTTTTCTCCGTCATGTTCCCCTCCTGATTCGCGGTTACACGATGAAACGAGGAGTGCCTCCAACCGGTTGGCGATGTAGCTCGTCGCAGACAATGCACGGCTGTAGTCCATCCACAGCGGAGCGATCACCCCCAGCACCCCGGAATACGGGTGATAGTCATGGGTAATCACGCTGAATTCTTCCAACCCGGATAACGGGAAGTCGCCAACGTGTACCGTCACGCCGTGCGCATCGCCGCGGCCGGCACGGGTCGCAGCAATGAACGCCCCTTCGTCCTGGACAGCGTGGATCAATTCCACAAACCGGGTAAGTGCCTGATCAGGCACTACTTCCCGCATGTCGTCAACCAGGTTGAGCAACCCCTCAAAGTACAGGCGTTCCCGCACCCGGCGCTCGAGCAATCGCCCCATAACGAGCAGGGCAACGCGCACCGATCGATCGTACCACCCATCCGGGACCTCTCCCGCGGCACGGGCGCGTACTTCATCCAACGTCAATCCACGTAGTGTACCGTTGATTACTTCCATCACCCGTGTCACCTCGTCGTCGCTCAGGTCGAACTCAAGCGGAATTAGCCCGTGCTCAACGACCCCGATCTCGGACACGATTACGAGAAGCACCGACCGCTGTCCCATCGGCACCAGCACCACCCGATCGAGCCGCATCTGTCCCCACCGGGGCGGGATGACAAACCCGGCATACCCGGTGATATTCCCGAGGAGAAACGCAGTCTGACGCATCGTCTCCCCGACCTCTAAGCAGCGTACCTGATACGCCTCTACCACCGCGCGTTGATCCTTCTTGGCGAGTTCGGATAGATCGAGGAGCCAGTCCACGAAAAACCGATAGCCCTTCTTTGTCGGAATCCGCCCCGACGACGAGTACGGCTTTTCGATGTAGCCCGCCGCTTCGAGCGCATTCATCTCGTTGCGCACCGTGGCTGAGCTGACACGCAACCCGTAATCCTCGAGGATCATGCGCGACGACACGGGTTCGCGGAACCGGATGTACCGGTCCACGATCTCTTTTAAAATTAATTTTCGCCGGTCGGAAAGCTCTCCTGTCATTTCTTAGCACTCTCACATGTTGTTTGCTAAATAATAGCGGGGGAAGAACCGTTTGTCAATGATTGTAAATCACGTTCCTGATTGCTATGGAACACCATTCCCACTACTATCTCATCCGGCGCCATCGTGGACAAAGTGGGAGGCGGAAATGCGGACGTATTTAATCTTTATCTGGCATGGAATATTCCTTTCCCTCACCATGGCAATGATTGACCTCAACACCGTTTTCCCTGCATTGATCACTGATCTCGGCGGCTCGAAAATCATGTTCGGCCTGCTGTACTCAATCCTTCTCGGAGCGCCATACTTATTCAGCGTCCTGTTTGGACATTACATCTCCCGTCATTCCTTCCGGCGCAAGTTTTTGCTCGTCGGCATTTATCTGCGCGGAGCCGCGTTTTTTGGAATGGCGGGAATGACCTACTTTTTTGCTGCGCGTTCCCCATGGCTAGTTGTTGGGAGTTTTTTCTTCTGGACGTTCATGTTCTCGGTGAGCGGTGGGTTCGCCGGAATTTCGTACACCGATATCATTGGAAAGCTTGTCCCGCCACCAGAACGGGGAAAGTTGTACGCGGCCAAGCAATTTGCGAGCAGCATCGCCGCATTCCTCGGGGGACTAATAGTTGCCGGAACGTTCAGCACCACGCGATTCCCATTTCCCGATAACTACTCCCTCATCCTCGGGATGGGGGGAACAGGGTTAATAATCGCTGCAATCGCGTTTTGGTTCATCCGTGAGCCGCCGTCCCGCCCATCGACCCAGAGCCAACTCTCATTTCGGGAGCTCTTACGCCGGATCCCCGGAATCATGCGGGGCAACCACGCGTTTCTCCGCTTTGTTATCGTGCAGAATCTCACAAGCTTCAGCCTGATGATAATGCCATTTTACATGGTGTTCGCCAAGGATAGATTCGCAATCCCCGACTCCTACATCGGGCGCTACCTTCTATTTCAGATCGGTGGGGCAGTGCTATCGAATATCGTGTGGGGATTTATCTCCAGTCGGCGCGGCGTGAAAACGGTGGTGAAGACTTGTGTCGCGATCGGCGGGTTGATTCCGCCGGTGGCGATCGCAACCGCATACCTGGGGCCAAACGTGTTCGCCGCAATCTTTTTCCTCGTTGGTTTCGTGCGTAGCGGAAGAAGCGTTGGATTTGATCCCTACACAATGGAGATAGTGCCAGAAGCGGAGCGGCCGGTGTACCTTGGAATTCAGGGAACACTCAACATCCTCACCGTAATTGTGCCGTTCCTTGGCGGGGTTCTCATACATGTTGTTGGGTATTATCCCGTGTTTGGACTCACCGCAGCAGTGATGGGAGCCGCGTTTCTTCTCCTCTCCCATCCGCACGCCCGCCCTGCCACGGACACGAACCGTTGAAAGCCCCGCGGTTCTGCGGTATCATTCGCCCATCGAACGGATAAGATAATTATGTCAGGAGGTGCTTCCGCGCGTGGAAGCTCAAACGAGATTACCAAAGAGAGTTGGAGATGCGTTTCATGCCGTGGGGCGGCGCAAGCGGGCGACGGCCCGTGTCTACCTGCGGGAGGGCGAAGGTGCGATCGTCGTTAATGGTCGGCCAGCAGAGGAGTATTTCGCCTCGTACCTAGAGGCTCCGGTTCATCTGGAAAAGACGCTTAAGCAACCATTTTATGTAACCGGAACCATGGGAAAATACGACGTGAAGGCCCGCGTTCGCGGCGGCGGGTATACCGGCCAACTCGAGGCCGTACGCCTCGGGATCGCCCGCGCTCTCCTCGGAGTGACCGACGAGTATCGAACTCCGCTTAAAAAGTCCGGTTTACTCACCCGCGATCCTCGCGAGGTGGAACGCAAGAAGTACGCACATCGCAAGGCGCGTAAGAGCGAACAGTACTCCAAGCGTTAATGGAGGGTGCAATGAAAAAAGGGATACATCCAGAAATGAAACGCACTGTCATCCGTTGCGCTTGCGGTGCGGAATTCGAGACGCTGTCCACGGTGGAGAACTTGCATGTGGACATCTGCTCCAAGTGTCACCCGTTCTTCACCGGTGAAGAGCGATTTGTGGACACTGAGGGCCGTGTGGAACGGTTCCAGCGCAAGTACGGGAAAAAGGGATAACCAATGGCCGCAGTCGGTGGCCAAGCGATTATCGAGGGCGTAATGATGCAGAACGGCGACCGTGTTGCGGTTGCCGTTCGCCGTCAGTCGGACGGGAAAATCATCGTACGTGATATCCCAACGCGGTCGCGGTTTCGTAAGCTGGAGCAAATTCCGTTCATCCGCGGCAACTTCCGGTTGTACGATATGCTTGTGCTCGGACTACGGGGGTTGAACATGTCCGCCAAACTCGCTTTTCCCGAGGAAGAACAGCTTGGGAAAGGGGAATCATGGTTGACGTTTACGGTCGCCATTCTTCTCGCCGTTGGCGGGTTCATCGTTCTACCGTTGTATCTGGCTAACACCGTTCCTGGGCTGCGCACCGGTAATTCGGTTCTGTTCAACCTGGTTGAGGGCACAATCAGGATTATCTTCTTTCTCGCATATCTGTACGCGATCTCGCGGCTGAAGGACATTCACCGCGTGTTTCAGTACCACGGCGCCGAGCACAAAACAGTGTACACGTACGAAGCGGGGGAACCGTTGACAGTGGAGAACGCGCGCAAGTATACGACGCTGCATCCTCGCTGTGGCACGGCGTTTTTAATGATCGTGCTCGTAATTTCGATCCTTGTGTTCTCCATCGCTGGTAACCCATCCTTGTGGCTGAAGGTCCTGTCCCGACTACTCCTGTTGCCGGTGGTGGCGGGGGTATCGTACGAGGCGCTGCGGTTCAGTGGCACCCACACCGACCGGCCGTGGGTACGGTTTCTCATCCAACCCGGACTGTGGTTGCAAAAGTTGACGACTGCCGAGCCGAGCGATGACATGCTTGAGGTGGCGATTGCCTCGCTCAAACGGGTGACCGCACCCGTCGAAGCGCCGGTTCAGATCGAGAGCGTCGGCGCCGCGGTGAGGGAGAACGGCGCACTTTCTCCGAGTGCGGAGTGACGAAACGCCCCGCATGCGGCGATCATTGCCGCGTTGTCGGTACAGAATTTAATCGGCGGGAAAAACACCTTGATGCCACGTGCGGCTCCGTCCGCGTGTAACCGTGCCCGCAGGTGTTGGTTGGCTGCCACTCCGCCCACGACAACCAGTTTGTTCAGATGATGGCGGCGGACGGCTTCGATCGCCTTTGTCGCCAAAACGTCAACCACACTCGCCAGAAACGATGCCGCGATGTCGCTCACGTTTGCATCGGGATGCTTGTTGAGATAATAGCGGACTGATGTCTTCAGCCCAGCGAAACTGAAGTCGAATCCCGGTGATGACATGAGAGGGCGGGGAAACTCAACCGCACGTGGATTCCCCTCCGCTGCCAATCGATCGATCTCTGCCCCGGCGGGATAGTCGATCCCCAGCAGTTTTCCCACCTTGTCAAGTGCCTCGCCGGCGGCATCGTCAACCGTGGTTCCCACCAGCTGGTAGTCGCCGTAGTCGTGCACTACAACGAGAGCGGTATGCCCTCCGGATACCAACAGTCCCATGAACGGCGGCGGATCGTCCGGATGGGCAAGGCGATGGGCAAATAAGTGCCCTTCGAGATGATTCACCCCGATGAACGAGACACCACGCCCAAATGCGATCCCTTTACCGTACGACAATCCGACAAGGAGTGGACCGATCAGTCCCGGGCCATAGGTAGCGGCCACTAACCCGATATCGGCGAATCCGATCTCCGCTTCTGCAAGCGCGTCGTGCACTAGATACGGCAGTTTGCGGAGGTGGTCACGGGACGCCACCTCAGGAACAACCCCACCGTAACGAGCGTGCATCTGCGCTTGGGAATAAACCAAATTCGCCCGTAAATCGGTAGCGCCACGCAGGACAGCCACCGCCGTCTCGTCGCACGATGTCTCGATGCCGAGCGTGTATAGTGGGGTCGTCATCGGATATATTCGGGTTTCAGGGTGGCAATATACGGGAGGTTACGGTAAAGCTCGCCATAATCCATCCCGTAGCCGACGATGAATTCATCCTTATCCATCACGAATCCGGAATAGTCGATCTCCACCGGAACCTCGCGGCGTACACGCTTGTCAACCAACGTGCAAACACGGATCGACGCGGGATCGCGCGCTGCAAACCCGCGCCGCAAATAGTCGAGGGTGTGACCGGTGTCAATGATGTCCTCCACAATCAGTACATCCCGCTGATAAATGGGAAGATCGAGGTCCTTCACCAGCCGCACCGCGCCCGGAGACGTCCCGTTCCCGTAAGAAGAAACACAGATAAAGTCGTACTCCACATCGGTGGCGATTTGCCGGATCAGATCGGCCAAAAACACCATTGCCCCCCGCAGCACGCACACGAGTTTTAGGGGCCGTCCCTGTGGGTCGTGGGAATACCCATTGTGCGTGTAATCGTGGGTGATCTGTGCCCCCAACTCCGCCACCCGGGACGCTATCTCGTCCTGGCTGTACAATACACGCTCCATCCGTTTATCGATCGTCTGGTTAGTCATCTGTTATCGCCCCAAAAGAAACTCCTTAAGTTTCCCCACAACGGGAGAAAAAGCAACCTTGACCGCGACCGCAACCTCAGTCATACTAACTCAGTGAGGGGGTGGAGCGATGAACAAGTTGGTGGTGTTAGTGGGGCTGCCGGGGTCAGGCAAAACGAGTTTCCGCAGCCGTCATCCTGATTGGGCAGTGGTTTCCAGGGACGACATCCGCCGTACCATATTTCACCGCGATTTCGATCCGGAATTCGAGGACGCGGTTGATCGGATATTCGGTGCTGCACTCGTGGAAGCAGTTGATTCCCCCGCGGCAGTTGTGTGCGTTGACAATACCAACATCACCCGCGCTGAACGGGCACCGTTGCTTGAAGTAGCGCGGCTGGCGGGCCGGATGCCAATCGCTTACGTCATGCCCCTCCTCCCGATGGAGGTGCTCTACGCCCGTAAACTGCGCCAGCTAAGCGATCTCGCCCGTGTCCACCCCGACATCGTTGTGAGCGGGTTCCCGGCCGAGCGCTACGAAATGATGTATCACCTCTACGAGGAAGTAAGCGAAGACGAAGGATTCGCCCGCGTATTTCGTGAAGTAGAACCAATACCGATGCCCACGCGAACGCGGCGGCGCCGAGCCCGCAAGGTGCACACGCTTGATCCCCTCCCGCTGTTCGCTTCCTAACCTGTCGAGAAAGGGGAATAATCATGAATACAATTCATACCGGATTCGCTTGGCTAGACCAGTTGATGCCCGATGGCCTTCCCACTCATACATCGACCCTGATCAGCGGTCCGGGAGGATCGGGAAAGCCGTTGCTCGGGAATGCGTTCGCCACTGCCTGGCTCGAGCACGGGGGAAGCGTTGTATTTATGTCCCTGCAGTATCCGAGTACGGACTTTATTTTCTCCGGCATAGCGGCATTGGGAAGAATCAACCTCAACGACTACTTGGACCATGTGCTGTTTATTGTTCTGGATCCGACGATCGATGGTGTAAATCCGGTTGTGGGTAGGAAGCTGCCTGCCAACGTTGTCAAACCCGCGGGATGGAAAGCCGCAATTGAGCAGGCTTGCTCGCTTGTTCCCAATGAGGGGCCCGGGATCCTTGTGTTTGGCTCTGCATTGAACCTTCTCCTGTTCTCACCGACTTATGGGGAAGCAATCCTGGACGAGATAGAACGAACTATTCGTGATGACCACCGTCGGAGCTACCTCTTCTCGATCAGCACCTCAGCAAAGCAACGACAAGCAGCCCGGTTGGAAGCGGCGGCGGACAACCTAATGTTGACGCGTAGTGTACAAAAGCCCGTCTTCCAGCTGTTTTTGCGTGTTGTCCGACTGAAAGACGTTCGATTCTCTCCCGAAGAAATTAAGGTACCAATTACACCTCAAACATTGAGTGAAGTGCGAGCAGTAGCCGAACATAGTCGCAGCCGGGTAATCCCATTGGTGAGCAAACTTTGAATCTGTACGGTGAACGGAACGCGGGGAAGGAGTGGGGGCACCTCCCCCGCGCTGGGGCCAAACAAGGAGGCATATTTCTCTACTTCAATTATGCCTAGTGAATCACGAGTTCGGACACCAATTGACGCAATCCGATTATTTTGGTATCTGTAAACTGTTATGGCAGCGATTATCTCTCTGTTGATTGTGGTTGCATTGTCGCTTCTCATCACGCGTGTGGGAACGGTTGCTCTCACCCTAACCGGGCTGTCCCGTGAGGTAGCGCGCTTCCAAGCGCGATCAGCGTTCAGCGGGGTTGGATTCACCACCACAGAATCGGAACAGGTAGTGCAACATCCGGTGCGCCGGCGAATCATCCTCCTGCTGATCTTGCTCGGAAATGCCGGCGTGGTAAGTGCGCTGGCATCGTTAGTGCTTTCGTTCACCAGTTTTACAGGACACGAGTGGCTTCCTCGCCTCTTGCTCCTGGTTGGTGGACTTGCTGCCTTATGGGCAATCGCAGCCAGTCGATTAATTGATCGCTGGCTGTCGCGGATGATCGGATGGGCCCTTAAACGCTGGACTCACCTCGACGTACGTGACTACGCTGCATTGCTCAACCTGTCCGGTGAATATCGGGTTGTCGAGCTGCAAGTAAAACCACAGGATTGGATTGCAAACCGGCGTTTATCCGAATTAAAGTTGCGCGATGAAGGAGTATTGGTGCTTGGGATTCACAAAGCCGACGGCAGCTACATCGGTGCCCCACATGGGCATACTGAGATCACGCCCAATGACACCATCGTGCTGTATGGGCGGGCATCGGTCCTCGCTGAACTTGACGCGCGCCGCACCGGCGCCAGGGGAGATCGTGCTCACGCCGCCGCGGTTAAAGCACAACAAGCAATCCTACATAAAGAGGCAGAAGGCGATCGTCGCTGATGCCCAGAGATTAGTATCGCTATTACTTGTCTTCCATAGTCATAATCTTGTACAGTGATTTTAACAACTGCGCCAAAAGGAGGTTCAAAATTGAACGCGCAGCTTAAAGTGGTTGGGCTGATCGTTGCCGTTTTTATGATCAGCTCGAGTTGTTTCGCAGGAGGGTTGGTGATAAACGAGGTGGCATGGAGCGGCACGGCAGCAAGCTCCAGCGACGAATGGATTGAGCTTTATAACTCATCCGCCGCCACGATTGATCTCACCGGTTGGACGCTAACATTCGGGACCACGGTTATCGAACTGGGCAAGGGTCAGCAAGCAACGGTCGCCCCGGGGGAATACTTTCTTCTGGAGCGAACCAATGATGACACAATCGCAGATATCCCCGCTGATCTTATCTACAAAGGATCCCTCGCCAACGCCGGCGTCGTGGTCTCATTGGTTGATCCCGCTGGTGAAGTCGTAGATACTGCCAATTCCGGGCAGAAGAAGGGGTGGGCAGCGGGAAGCGCCAAGGACGGTGCTATCGCCTACGGCACGATGGAGCGAATCGACCCCACTGGTGCCGATATCCCAACCAACTGGCGTACTAACGACGGTAAACACCGCAATGGAAACGACGCTGACGGTAATCCCATCAACGGCACCCCAAAAGCAAAAAACTCCGCCACCATAGTCGCTGAGACGGTACCGGTAGTGAAAGTAACAGCGCCGTCACAAGAAGGAGAGACCGTAACCGCGACTTATGTGATCACATGGGCAGCACACGATCCGGACGGTGATGCCGCGGCTCTTAAGATCGGCATCTACTTGTCGGACGATGGCGGAGTAAATTGGTCCCCGCTCATCAGCGGATTGGCGAACAGTGGCGCGTACGCGTGGGATACAACCGGGGCCGCTCCCGGTGATAACTATCGCATAAAGGTAGTAGCGACGGATCCTGATTCTCTATCCGGAACCGGCGAAAGCACGATTTTCACAATCGCTCAATCCGGTTAACGCTATAACCATCACGGTGGGCGGGGCATGCCTTGCCCACCGTGGGTTACTGCCGTATCCTCTCATTGAATTGAAAGGAGAAATACCGTGCACGAAGAAAATGGGTTGCGACCGGTCAAGATAGGAATAGTGGGCACAGGACGGGTCGGATCGACCTTTGCCTACACGCTTCTGTTACGTGGAGCAGTGGGGGAGATCGTGCTCGTTGATCTGAACCACCGCCGGGCAGAGGGAGAAG
Source organism: uncultured Thermotogae bacterium (assembly GCA_964540085.1). Lineage (GTDB taxonomy): Bacteria > Bipolaricaulota > Bipolaricaulia > UBA7950 > UBA9294 > S016-54. The sequence goes on along the minus strand of CAZILO010000003.1, from coordinate 6,900 downwards.
CAATGGACCTCAACCACGCCGCGCCGTTGACCCATCCGGTGCGAATCTGGGCCGGGGACTATGCAGATCTAGCCGGGGCTCAAGTGGTGATGGTAGCAGCGGGAGTAGCGCAGCGGGAAGGTGAATCCCGCCTTGACCTGGTGCGGCGCAATGTGGCTGTGTTCAACGCCGTGATTCCGAAAATCGTGGCTAATAATCCAGGCGGGATAATCCTCATAGCGACAAACCCCGTAGACATCCTTTCGTATGTAGCTTGGAAACTATCGGGGTTACCGTGGACGCGGGTGATCGGTTCGGGAACCGTCCTCGACACCGCGCGGTTCCGCCACTTGATCAGTCAACGAATCGGAGTCGATCCGCGGAATATTCATGCGTACATCATCGGTGAACACGGGGACTCAGAGGTACCAGTGTGGTCGCGGGCAACCGCAGCCGGGATCCCAATTAACCGGTTCTGTTCCCATTACACATGTACGTTTACGCCAACTGATCAGGAAGAGATCTTCACTCGGACCAAGAATGCTGCATACGAGATTATCGCACGCAAGGGCGCAACGTACTATGCAGTGGCAGCTGCTCTCGCGCGGATCGTAGAGAGCATAATCCATGATCAACGCTCCATTCTTCCCGTCTCCACCCGGGTTCCATCCAACTATGAAATGGGAGAGCTCTATCTGAGCCTCCCTGCGGTGGTGCGCCGCACCGGGGTGGAGGAAGTCCTGCATGTCCCGCTCGTGAAAAAGGAATTAGATCAATTGCACCACTCAGCTACGCTGCTTACACAAATAATCGCTGAGCTGGCTACCAAACCACAGGGATAAGCAATTCATTAAATTTATTGTATTACCTCTGTGTAGTGAATAAAGCTAAATATTCGGGACCAAATCTTACTTATATACTACATATATGATAATTAAATATACTGACAATGTCCATAAAGCTCCGCCGGTGGAACGTTACTGACCGATTTAAACAGCCGTAGGTTGCTGAACCAATCTATCCCGTTTAGGGTCTAACCGCAATGTGGTCAACGCTGCATAATAGCATGCTTGCTGTGGTAACCATGGAGTATCATCCCAACGAGAACGCTGTTCATAGTAGATCGAAGGACGATCGGCGCGGTATTGTTGATTAGCTCAACATGCATTCACTAAATGTGAATTATGTTAAGAAAGGGAGCTACACCGCCAGTGACCTGTGTTGTTACCATCAGCAGATTATTAGCTGAAGCACAAATGAGATGGGAGAACTTAGTGGCACTGTAATCTAACCTCCCCGGGGTACATGGCATCTTACCCCGGGGAGCATACATTTTACGGTTTATGGGAGCGGTAAGACCCCAAGCTGTCCATCGTTCTCGTTATAGAAGAAAACCCCCACTTTATTACCATCTCCGCTTGTCATCAGGAATCCGGGCGTATAGTGGTCAAGCACAAACTTCTGCTGCTCCCAGCCGCTGACTTCCCACTGCCAGCAGGAATTGGAAAAACTGAACTGAGAAACCTCCACCGGCAACTCGGTGATTGCTTTCACCTCAATTTCTCGACCGCTGTGTGCCCCGGTTCTCGTTATCGTACAAAGACCTGAAACTGTCTGTGGAACAAACTCCCAATCGTAAGAACCAACAATGCATATAGTACCCAGCTGGCCATCGTTCTCATTACCGATGATGAGCCCCACCTTATCGTAGCGGGCAATCATCAGCATGAACATACCGTAGTGTGGAATCTTATAGAGCTTTGGGTTCCCTTTATACTCAGGAAGTTCCCAACCGTTAACTTCATCATGTAGATACTTCCCTGCGGCCCATAGGCCCACCTCAACTGGAGGCCCAAAGGAACGAATCTTAAACGAGCTTCCTTCTCGTGTTACCTCACCCAATCCCGGAACTTGAAGTCCATTGAATGTTCCCCCTTTGAGTACCTTGTACGTCAGTTGCCCCTCATGTTCCCGCAGGAAAACGGTGTAGATGTGCTCATACCGGGCGAGCAGCAGCACACAGGTCCGGTCATGGGGCAAGAGAAAACTCTGTGGGTTAGCGTGAAACCGTGGGTTCTCCCACCCACCGACTTCAGTATGGAAGAACTGCTGTCCCTTTATCTCTTGAGAATTTGTCGGCCCGGGAATCGCAGGAGGACACTGGATTGCCTGAGTATCCGCAGTTGGATGCACCGTCATCCCTTGGGATGGGTGAGCTGGTGTTCCGCTCGGATCGAGTATCAGATAGGAGACCTCCACTGGCAAGCCCGAATTATTCGCCTTTACTACCAGACAAAACCGGGTGGGAAACATGGGGCGGCGCTCCGCTGTCAAAGTGACAAAACCCGGATCGTTGATGATTACGGTCCTTGATGGGACCACAGCACCAGGGACATGGATAGGGGGTTGCCCGTATGTTATTGAAGTTCCCCCGCTTTTGTGGACAGTGTAGCGCTCAGTATACGCGCTGTCTACTTCCGTGGTGATCCCGATGCGAAATCTCCCCCTTCTCAAGTGGTTACACCTCCTCTGGTATCAGCAAAAACGGGCTGTTCTTTCTTTCCAGCTGCGGATGACATGGTGGCGTGAGCAGCGTACTTCTTTTCATAGCTCAGTGGCAATTCGTACCCAATCGATGAGTAACGCCGATGGTGGTTGTATCATCCTTCGATGAACTCGAACACCGCTATCCATCCTGCCCGTACGAGTTTGATTATCTGCCGCCGAGCCGGTGCGGTAGGGAATACGGGGATCTCGTTTTCGGTATCCTGAGCCTCTCCTCGTTTGAGTTTAAAGTCTTCACAACGCGGGTTAAACTCAATTCTAGCCGCGTAGATCACCGAGTTGACTTTTGAGAGACAGGTGATAAACTTTGGTATTACCAACGCGGGATAGTATATCCCACAAGTAAAGGAGGGAATAGAAATGAGAACAAAGAAAGGATGGTGGCTTGTTTTTGCGGTAGTTGCACTTGTTGGATGGACAGTGATAGCCCAACAATTCCCGGTAAAGGTGGTCAACGACCAAGGGGTAACTATCACGATTACTAGCCGGCCAGAGAGAATAGTAGTTGCGGGGATCCCTTTGTACACGCAGATTCTCGTTGACATTGGCGCTCTCGATCGGATCGTTGGGGTAGCAAGCTCTCCAGATAACCCGCCGGAAGTGAAGTCCCTACCACAAGTTGGTCCCTCATTCTCGCCCTCCGTGGAAGAAATTCTCGCATTAAAGCCTGATCTTGTCTTAGGCGCGTATGGGGGAGTTCGCAACAAGCTCAAGGAGATGGGAACTATTGCCCTCACCACGGGAATGATCACCAGTGTCCCCGATATTTTTGCCACGATTAGGACTGTAGGAACAGCGGTAGGGAACTTGAAACAGGCTAATGCGCTGATCGGAAAGATCGCTGAGCAGATCATCAAGGTGGAAAGCAAGGTATTGGGAAGAGATTCGGTGCGGGCCGCGTTCCTCTACATGAACACACCCGACACCCCTCCCTACGCCGCCGGCTCTGGTGCAATTGAGAATGATCTGATCTTTCGTGCTGGTGGAAAGAACGTCTTTGCTGATGTCTCCGGGTTCCCGAGGGTAAGTCTGGAAGAGGTCATCGCCCGCGATCCTCAAGTGATCTTCACCGATCCCTCCCAGGTTAAGAATATTATCGGGAGCAAGCTGCTCCAAGGTGTTGCAGCAGTTAAAGATGGCCGGGTTTATGGGATTAAGGCTTCAGCGACTACCTCAACCCGCGTCGCCGAGACTCTCCAGAAGATGGCTCAGATTCTTCATCCAGCGGCTTTTTCAAAGTGAAGCGTAAGCTTTTCTTCGTCCTACTGGGTAGTTTGGTTGTGATCACCTTGATCGTGGCGGTAACGATCGGCCCGGTTAATATCCCTCTGGGAGAAAGCCTTTCTTTGTTGGTACATCCCCAAGGGAACCATTCGGTCTATGGCTTGATCATCCATCGGATCCGCCTACCGCGAGTTCTCCTTGGTTTCCTTGTTGGGCTCTCTCTGGCCATCTCTGGCGGCACGATGCAAGGTCTGTTTAGAAACCCATTAGCCTCCCCTTATGTCCTGGGGATCGCTAGCGGGGCCTCGGCTGGGGCATCAGCGGGGATCGCCCTAGGTTTTCAAGGACCGCTCGCCATACCTCTCGGAGCTTTTATTGGGGGCTCGCTCGCCGTAGCCCTGGTTTATTACCTGGCCCGGACCAGGGCCGGGCGGAGCACCGGCTACGGCTTGATCCTTGCTGGTGTAGCTCTGGGAGCGGTCTTTTCTGCAGTCACCAGCTTTCTCCTTTTCTTAACAGCAGGAGACCGGAGATTAAGCGAGATCCTCTTTTGGACAATGGGCGGCCTCGGGCGAGCCGGCTGGCCACAATTTTGGGTTATGCTTCCTGTGGCTCTTCTGGGGACTATCTTCCTCCAAGCTATGGCGCGTGAACTCAACGCCCTCGCCATCGGCGAGGAAGGGGCCTTTCATCTGGGAATTGAGCCAGAACGGTTGAAGAAGATCCTGCTAATTGTGACAACCTTGCTTACCTCGACAGCGGTGGCCTTTGCCGGGACGATAGGTTTTGTCGGGCTGATTACCCCCCACATCATGCGGCTCGTCTTAGGACCGGACCATCGAATACTCCTCCCAGCAACAGCACTTGCTGGGGGGATTTTTCTCGTATGGGCCGATGCTGCAGCGCGGACTGTTATGCGACCAGCCGAGCTTCCTGTAGGGATTATCACTGCGTTTGTCGGCGCTCCGTTCTTCCTCTACCTTCTGCGAACGCGGTTAGGGGGAAAGTAATGAAGATCTCTGTCAAGAATTTAGGATTCTCCTACAACGGCCAGCCGATCTTAGACGGCATCTATCTTGAGGTCAGGGAGGGCGAGATCCTTGCTCTTGTAGGGCCGAACGGCTCGGGCAAGACCACCCTTTTGCGTAATATCGCTGGGGTGCTCCGGCCAAACGTGGGAGCGGTCTACCTGGACTTTAAGAAACTAAACGAATTTACCCCCCACGAGCTGGCACGCCATCTAGGAGCGGTGGAACAAGAGCGAGAGGTTGGGTTCGACTTCACAGTGCAGGAACTGGTCGAGCTTGGTAGGCTACCACACCAAGGTCGCCTCAAGCGGTTCGACAGACAAGACCACAAAGCAGTTCAGCGAGCAATGGAACTGACTTATATTGAGAAGTTTGCTACTCGACCGATTAGCCAGCTCTCCGGAGGCGAGCAGCAGCGTGTCTTCCTAGCGATGGTTCTGGCCCAGGAGCCGCAGATTGTACTGCTGGATGAGCCGACTGCCCATCTTGACATCAATTACCAGGTCGAGATCTTGGAAATCATCAGAGAGCAAGCGGGGATTGGGTTAAGTGTGATGATGGCACTCCATGATCTCACTCTAGCCGCGCGCTATGCGGATAAAGTTGCCCTACTCTATCAAAAAAATCTGTTAGCAGTCGGACCAGCAGAAAAAGTCTTGACAGAGGCTAATATCAAGAAGGTATTTCACATCGAAGCGATGGTAAGCAAAAACCCTATCACCGGATTCCTTTATATCGATGCCGTCCCTTCTCGTGTTGCAAAGGGGAAGGAAGAGTAGGGTTGCCTTGCTGGCAAACAGAGTTGTCTCACACAAGATGAGCATGAAGGTAGGGGGGTGAATCTAATGCAAGAAGGGCGTGAGATTTACCTGACATCGTGTACGCGTGGGCTACATCATCGGAGGCATAATTCTGATGATGACGGACAAACGCGTAACGTCCGGAGAAACTGGTGGCTTACCGAGCATATGACTCAGATTCCTTCCGCAAGTAGCTGCGGAGGGAGTACGGCCGTGTATCCCACCGCGAAAGAACCGCAAAGATAAAGGGCGGCGCGAGACATGGGAGCAATAATACAAGGAACGTTGGCATGTGGAAAGGACGTTTGCTTGGCTGGGAAACTATCGGAGGCTCTTAGTCGGTATGAGAGATCAATCGCAGTGTATGAGGGATTATTCACTGTCGCTTGTATCATGATATGTCTCGGGAGACTTTTGAAATGACTTCTAGCCACATCCATTTTAGTCAAGGAAGGCACTTTTTGTCACTGCAGTAAAATTAGTGCGTATTGTTCCTGTGCTAAGTGAGGTAAACCGTATGTCCTACACACCGGCAACACTTGAACTAGCCCTTTTACTTAAGGAAGAAAGGTTGGGACGGCGCAGCCTTGCTCGACGCACTGGTCTATCTGAGATGACAGTACGTCTTGAGCTTAAACGGTTGCAAAAGAGCGGACTCATCACAACTGATAGACGCGGGGTTACCCTCAGTGTTCGTGGCAAAGAGCGATTCTCTCCGCTGTTAAAGCATATCAAATGGATCACAGATCCCTCCCTACACTCCCTTGCTCTGGATACTATTACTTTAGCTGCTCTGGTTTCACACCCAATTGCAAGGCCGGCTTGGTGGTATCGAGATCTTGTGATAAAGGAAGGGGGAAGTGCTCTAGTCGTGCTCCGCTACCGTACTGAAGGGTGGTGTTTCGCTCACAATGAAAGAAGGATCAGTGATTGGGCTCCTCGCGATGAACAAGTAATAGAAGACACATTCTCTATCAGGCAAGAAGGCGATCTGCTCCTCATTGTTTCTGCTCCGGATCGCAAGCGCGCTGGGCTTGGCCTATGGCGGGTTATCGGGACCATACTCACCGAGACACCATAACCCTTCCCTTTGTTGATTGCTGTAAAAAAGGGGAGACAAATTGAAAACCTGGGTTCAACTTCCAAGTGCAACTGTCAAGGGTGCCTTCATGAAGAAGAATACTTCATAGGGGGTTTGTAGTGGACCCCAAAAGTTGGACAGTTTCTTGGCTGCTCTTAGAGGGTGAAACCACCGTTTCTCGCTCCCTATGCCACTTTTCCTCAAACTCCGCTGGTGTAAGATA
>CAZILO010000002.1:11889-27081 GCA_964540085.1 uncultured Thermotogae bacterium | reverse complement strand
CGGCGACCTCAGCGTCCCGAACGCTGCGCGCTGACCAAGCTGCGCCACTCTCCGAACCACCTTTCTAGTCTCCCAGAGTCACAAACTGCGTCATCCCATCCCGCAGAATGGTGAACATCGGATTGGCGTCAGCGGACATCTTGGAGACAATCGCGTTCCAATCAGCGACCGAATTCACCGGCTGCAGATTGATCTCCAGGATCACGTCGTCCGGCTGCAGCCCAGCCCAATCCGCCCGACTACCGGGATCGATCTTGATTATGACAACTCCCTGCGGCGATTGCAATCCCAGACGCTGCGCGACCGTTGGGGTCACCGGTCCCACCGTGATCCCGAACTTTTTCACCGCCTGGGCGGAACTTGTCGCCGTGGATCCTTTACCATAGATCTCCGCTTCGCTCGGGCGCGCTCCCAAAGTAATCTCGATATGGATGGTCTTCTTGGCGCGGATAATCGTGAGGTCGACCTTCTTCCCCACCGGTTCGCTGGTGATAATCTGTTCGAGATCGGCCGCGGACTTGACCTGCTGGTTGTCCACTGCGGTGATGATGTCACCAGTCTTCACTCCCGCTTTTTCGGCCGGGGAACCAGCAAGGACATCGGCAACAAGTGCTCCTAACGTCGACTTCACACCAAACTTCTGTGCCATCGACGGGGTTAAGTCTTGAATTGACACCCCAAGCCAGCCACGCTCAACCTTGCCCGTGGTAACGAGCTGTTCCAGAACCGCCTTGATCGGGTTAATCGCGATCGCAAAGTTAATGCCCTCGATCGCTATTCCCTCCGCCTGGCGGGCGATCACGGTGTTAATCCCCACCACTTGACCAGCGGCATTTACCAACGGGCCACCGGAGTTACCGGGGTTGATCGCGGCGTCGGTCTGAATCATATTCTCGTAATATCCGACCCCATTCGGCTTGAGGATGCGGCGGTGCACGGCACTGACGATTCCCAGCGTAACTGTATTCGACAGCCCGATCGGGTTACCGATGGCGATCACCCAGTCACCGAGCTGGAGCTTGGACGAATCACCAAGGGTGGCGGTGGGTAAGCTGGATGTATCCCCCTTCAAGCGAAGGACAGCGATGTCAAGCATCTTGTCGCTTCCGACCACCGTCGCGTCCCATACCTGACCAGTGGTGCTCTTCACCTTAATCGAGGTTGCCTGGTCAATTACATGTTCGTTAGTCAACACGTACTTCTTGCCGTTGTAGTTTATCACTACCCCTGATCCGAGTGCCCGTTCTTGCTGCTTCTGCGGGGTGTTCGGAATCCCGAAGAAGTAATGGAAAAACGGGTCATTGAAGAATGGATTATTCACGGTGACGGTAGCGGTCACGTTTATCTGGACCACGGCCGGACCAACCTCGGCGATTGCAGTTTTGATCGCCGACTGTCCGGAAGCAGTGATTGCCTGATTTACCGACGTTTGCGCAAGTACAGGGACAAGCCCCAGTGCAACGACAAGCAGCGTCAATAACCCAGCCGTCAATAGCTTCTTATTCATGGTACATCCCTCCTCATGAGGATATCGGTTGTAAAATCGTTATTATTGTAGAGACCGAATATGGAGAATCAATGAAGAAAATGAAAAGCGCAAATGAATACCATCCGCGGGCGATCGCGCTGTTGTCCGGCGGACTGGATAGCACCCTTGCTGCTGCAGTTGTCAAGCGCGTTGGAATTGAGGTGATCGGGCTCTATGTTATTCATCTGTTCGCGGGCGGTCGTCGCCGCGCTGCCCAGGTGGCGCATGCCGCCGCACAATTGGGAATCCCACTGCGCACTATCGATCGCTCAAAACAGCATCTAGCAGTGGTGCGACATCCCCGCCACGGGTACGGCGCCGGAGTGAACCCATGCATCGATTGCCGCATATTCATGCTACGAACGGCAAAACAGGTGATGGAGACCGAGAGGGCACAGTTCGTCATCACCGGCGAGGTCGTCGGGCAACGTCCGATGTCACAGCGCCGCCGTGCGTTGGAAATCGTGACTACGGAGAGTGGGCTTGGAGATCGCCTCCTGCGGCCGTTGTCCGCCAACCTCCTGCCCGACACACTGCCCGTACAAGAGGGATGGATAAAAAAAGATGATCTGTACGCGATTTCCGGTCGCAGCCGCGCTCCGCAGCGCGCTCTCGCCCGTGAGTTTGGCATCACGGACTATCCACAACCAGCCGGGGGATGTCTGCTCACTGACAAGTCGTATGCGGCCCGGGTGCGCGATGCGTTTCGCCAGCGCGGCGCTGATGCCGTTACCGCTGCTGACTTCGTCCTGCTGCGCTACGGACGCCAATTCCGCATTGAGGACAACGTTAAGGTGATCATCGGGCGCAATGAGGAAGAGAATGAGGCGTTGTCACGGGTGGCAGCCGGGAAAATCGTGATTGAACCAACTGTTGTGATGGGACCACTCACGCTGGTGGAAGGGGATCCCGACCCGCAACAATTACGCACCGCCGCCGCTCTTGCCGGTCGCTACTGCGATCACGCTGACACGACGCCAATTACGTTCACTATCTCTCGCAACGGCCGCACGGAGACGATGTCCGTTCCTCCGTTGGCACGGGATGATCCCCGCATCGCCGCGTGGCGGATCTAGAAGCGCGTCCGCCGCGCCCGAACCCGATTTACTGCCATCATAACGGCATACACAACGATCCCAATCCCAATGCCGAGTCCAAGGCCATTCGCGGTCCGCAACAGCGAAATAAGAAGCGGAGTGTGGGCGTGAGAGAAGCTGTTGAGGATCGATGTCTGTCCGAACAGGCCAAACAACAACGCCCCCGCCCGTAGCGTCACCGTTCCCGTTTTCGTTCCGAAGAGGAAAAGAAGGGGGTGCCCGATGAGAAATTCCTTGAACCGAGGCCGTGCAAACAACGCCGTTTCCAGCCATCCACGCACGCGTTTCTCCGTTCCGGTGACGAGCCCCGTGTTCCCGCTCCGCATGACGATGAACCATACCACCGCCATGCCAATGATGACCGCGACCGCCCGCGCCGCAATCGCGAGACCGCTCTGCGACCGCGGTCCAATCACCACGTCGCGTATCCTGACTTTATGACGCCACAGGTAGATCCCGACCGCCAGGAACGGCGGCAGGGCAATGGCTGCCTTTACCCCGCGGAACTGGTACACCTTGACGATGAACGCCGGGTGGGCAAGAAGGGCAGCGAGCAGCAACGCAAACAGAACGGTAATCCCGGAAAACGCAAGCAGATAAGCAATCCCGCCGCTGAGCCTGCCACGGGGGGACAAAACGGTCGCGGTGTACACCGGGGCGGCAATCGCGAGGAGAAATGCGTCCACTATTCGTAACGGGATATCCCCCAATCCCGCTGCGAGCCCGGCTATTCCGCCTCCAACCAACATCCCCGCGAGCGGCAACCCGGGAAACAAGCGTACAAACAGGAGCACAAACAACGCACTCACACCGAGATGGAGCACGAGTCCCACTGCCCGTGGCGGCGGCGGCGGAAGTGCGGCTGGACGGCCACCGTGAAATCCCTCCTGTTCCAGCGCTGCGGCTACCGTCTGGAACACGGTGACGCTGTGCGGATGGGAGGGCAATGGCGCGAGAATGAGCACCCGGATGTCGCGTTCCCGTACCGCAAGCACGCAGCGGGCAACCGTACCAGCGACACCGAGCCGGGCGAGATCGGGGGCAGGGATCTCGTGCCCGCGCACAAATCGGTGATATCCCGAATCCCACAGGGCCCTGTCCCGGAACTGATTCGTAAACTCCCGGCTGATAAGTACGCTCCCCGCAGCGATGAGTCGCGTTACCAGTGGATCGCGGGCCCCAATCGCTCCGTCGATCCAAAAATAGGAGAACGGCTCGCGGATGGCGGCACTGGTTTCCCCGGCGCGATCAACGATCAGCACTGGAATGAGCCCGGCGCGGCGAATATCAGCCGGAAGGGGAGATTCACCGCGCGCCACCGCCGATGCCCGCACCGCAATTCCCCCTACCCCGGCATGTGCAAGCGCGGAAAGCGGAATCCCCGCAACTGTATCCGCCCGGACCACGACGAAGAACCGATTGTTGCTCCTGTCCCAGTTGATCCTGACGCCATCAACCACCAGCGCGACAGCGACCGCCACGGCAAGGATTGCCACCGTCACGATGAATACTGATCGGGACTTGGCTGAATTGGTCATCGGTATACGCGGCGGCGTGCCTGCGTCAATGCCGGAACAAGCAGCTCACACACACGCAGATTGGCCCACGCAGCGGCGCGATCGGCCGGGATGTGGGGGCCAAAGATCTCAGCGATGTCTCCGACGCGGACTGCCGCGATGGCGGTTACATCGATCATCGTATGATCGAGATACACGGTTCCCACGATTGGCGCAAGCTGCCCCCGAATCCACACATGACCCCGCACTGCCAGTCCGGGCGGAACTCCGGTACCGTACCCGGCGGCGATGACAGCCACCCGCCGTACATCCGCTGCTTGGTAGTTACGGCCGTACCCGGCGAACTTTCCTTGCTCCAACGTACGGGTGGCAATCACCGGGGCGGTGAGTCGTGCCGCGGGACGGATATTTCCGGTCCACGCCGCTGCAACCTCGGGATAACCGTAGATCAAAGTGCCGATGCGGACCATGTTGAGTGGTGGCGCCGTCACCTGCTGCGGATATTGGATAAACCCGGCCGAATTGGCGATGTGGCGAATAGGGGGAAGGAGGGAGTCGCGGGCGAGAGCGCGAATTAACGACATAAACGTGTCAATCTGCGCCACAGTGTACTCACGGGCGCCGGGGGCGGTAGAGGTCGCGCTCGACAGTTGGGTGAAGATTCCCTCCACGCGCAGTCCGGGCACGTGATTGAGGCGGGCGAGAACCGCCGGCACCGCAGGCGGAAGCGCGCCGAAGCGGCCCATGCCCGTGTCCACCTTTACGTGCACCGTTGCCTGTTTCCCTTGTCGTCGCGCAGCGGCAGCGAGCAAAGCAGCCATTCGCCAGTCGGATACGGATACGGTGAGATCGGTAGCAATGGCACGCTCAACCTCCGTCGGCAGAATTGGAGCGAGGAGTAGGATCGGGAGCTTAATCCCATGACGCCGCAGCGCGATCCCCTCATCGACCGTAACTACTCCCAGGTAATCGACGCCGCTGTCCACTCCAACCCGCGCCATCGGGACAAGGCCGTGTCCATATCCGTCCGATTTGACGACGAACAACAATCGGATTCCCTTTGGCAGTTGCTGTCGGATCAAGGAAATATTGGCACGCACCACGGCAAGATCAATGATAGCGACCGATCCCGGCATGTGCTGTCACCGCTCCCGCCACGCTGGGAACTCATTCCGAAACGAGCGTAGCTGTGCGAGGTCGATCACACTGGTGATGACTTCGGGACCACCTCCGAGGCGGGCGCGAACCACTCCGGCGGGATCGACGACCATACTTCGCCCGAGAAATCCCCTGCCGGCGGCGCCACACGCGATGACAATTGCCTGGTTCTCCACCGCCCGTGCACGCACAAGTGCGTCCCACGCTTCCATCCGCCCGATCGGCCACGCCGCTGGAACGAGGAAGATCTCAGCCCCGCGTGCGGCCATGTCGCGAAACAGCTCCGGAAACCGCAGGTCATAGCAAATCGCCGCCCCCAATGTCCCGATTTCAGTGGGGACAACGAGCGGAGAGTCCCCAGGAGTGAGCAATTCGCGTTCCCGCGATTTGTAGCTGAGCAAATGGCGTTTCCGGTACACCCCAATTAGGTTGCCGGTACGATCGAACAGGAGTGCGGTGTTGTACAACCGCCCGTCCTGCTGTTCGATAAATGTCCCCCCAAGCACGAACGCAGCCCGATCACGTGCGATTCGGCGTAAAAGTGTAAACGTCGGGCCGTGGAGAGGTTCAGCCTTGTCGCGATACGCGGCAAAATCGAAGTAGCCCACGTTCCACAGCTCGGGAAGAACGATTAAATCAGCGTTGCCGATGCTGGTTAGCGCAGCAGACAGTCGCTGATCGGCAGGATCGGTGGTGGAAATGGCGAGTTGAAGCAACGCAACGGTGATTCTCTCTTTCTGTCCCATTTTGCGCCATTCTACCGCATCTTCCGCTACAAGTACAAGCTAAGATACGTGCTTCCACTTGGTTTTTCCCGTAATATCTGTTACAATGGGTGACGGTTGACCCCTTAACGGGGGTGATAAGGGGGTGGGAGAAAAGTGACAGACGCGCGTGGTGGTAATCGAGGGGGACAAAATATGGTAGACCTCAAGGACTTTCGCATCTTTTCCGATCTCAGGCCAAAAGATGTGGAAAACCTGAGAAAAAGTGTACGGCGGATCAGTTACGGACGCGGGGAAATCATATTTCAGGAGGGCGCACCCGCGTTCGGTTTTTATTTGGTGTTTGAGGGAATGGTAAAACTTGTCAAGCGCAGCACCCGCGCCAAAAGTCAGATCTTAAAAATCGTTGGTCCGGGGGAAATCTTGGGGGAAACGACCCTGTTTGACAAGGGAAGCCACAACGCCTACGCCAAGACCCTCGATCCGGTGGTGGTAGGATTCATTGAGCGGGGGGACTTCTTTTACTTTCTCGAACATCATCCCAAGACGATTTTCCGCCTGTATGAGCGCCTTTCCGAGGAGCTGAAGGCGTTCCAAAATAAGCTTGCGGAACGGTCGTACTCATCGAGCAAAGAGCGATTGGCGCGGTTGATCCTTCTTCTCGGACGAAGTGGGGTGGAACTGTCCCGCGCTGAACTCGCCGAGATGGCGGGAGTGTCATCGAAAACGGCGATCCGTACCCTGAGTGAACTGGAGAGTCGTGGAATTATCTCCATCGAGAGCCGGCGTATCAAAATTCTGCGCGAGGATTATCTCCAGAAGATCATGGAGCCGTTCTCGGTCGAACTTACCGCCAACTTGATTATTTAGGACAAAGAATAACGTCTCGCCACCAGGTGACCGGTGTCCTTCCTTCTGTGTCCACGCGATTTTATAGTCTGTGTGGGCGTTTGGTGAATATGGGGAGGACAGGGCGGCCGTCGAGGATGGGACACCATTGAACACAAAATTAAACCCTGTAGAGAGGGCAATTATTGTTGTCGCTGCGTACAGTATTGCAATTCTCGCTGTCGTTCTTCTTTACCTTGCCTGGTACCGCCCCGCCGCTCTGATCTTTGGAGCGTTCGCCGTGCCGCTTATCCTCGGAGCATCGTTCCTCCGGTTTTCCGGCGGTCTTCTTCTCGGGTTAGGAACGGCACTAATTGGTATTCCATTCCTCGGATTTAACCACCCGGGCCTGATTGTGGGGTTAGTTGTCACTGATCTTGCCATTGGGGGTGGGATTGGATGGTTAAACCGGCGTAGCGCAGTGCGCCGCGAACGGTGGCGTCGAGCAAAGACGCTTCAGGATGGATACGAGCAGGAAATATTCGAAAACTCCCTCAACATCCTCCATTTCATCGATAAGGACGGCACCGTGCTAAAGCGAAACGAAACGTCGCGGGGAGTGATCGGGTACCCAACGAAACGGTCGCTTACCCTGATCGAGTATGTGCACCCGGAGGATATCGATCACATGAAAACGGAGCTCGTTCGGCTGTTCGAACGGGGAGAGTTACGCGATGTGAAGCTGCGATTTATCGCGCAAACGCGTAAAGTGATCCCGGTGGAACTGCGCGCAACGCGGATCAGTGAACGGGCGGCAATCGTGGAAGCGCGCGATTTGCGTCAACAGGCGGAGCTTGAGCGCCGGCTGATGGAAGCGGAAGCGCGATATCGCTATCTGATCGAAGAAGCAGTTGATACCCTCGATTCTGGGATCATCATCACCGACCGCAAACGCCAGGTGGTATGGGCCAACGAGGCAATCGGGCGGTTCTTTGGCATCGACCGCGATCGTCTGATCGGAATCGATGCCATGCGCGCATTCTCCCGTTACGTGGGGGTGTTCGATAATGCGGAGGACTTCGGGCGCACGGTGCAGAAAGCGATCGAGTCCGGAGAGCGCATCGACTCATACACGTGTCATGTCCGCCCTGGGATGGGACGGGAGGAGCGCGTGCTCGCGTTCCGGTCAATTCCGATTGAGACAGAACGCTACACCGGTGGAAGGATCGACCACTATATCGACATCACCCAATTGAAGCGGTTGGAGAACGGGTTGCGCGAGAAGACTCAGCGTCTTGAACGAAGTTACGAAAAATTGGAAGAATACTCACGCGTGGTCTCCCACGACCTCAAGTCGCCATTGCACACCCTGGAGACGTTTAGTGGATTTCTGATCGAGGACTATGAAGATAAACTCGATGAAGAGGGGAGAAAGTATCTCCATACTCTGAAAAATGCGTCGATGCGTATGCGAGAGTTGATCGACGATTTACGCGATCTGTCCAACATTCATCTCGACGCCACTTCGTTCGAGCGGGTGCCGGTGGCACGGATTGTGGACGAGATCAAGGAGGACTTGGAAGTCGATCTCCAGGGGGTCAATCTCCGGATCGACCCTGACCTCCCACCGGTGATGGGAAGCAAGATCCAAGTGCGCCAGGTGTTCCACAACCTGATCGTCAACGCCGTCAAATTCAACGATAAGGCGCTGCCGGTGATACACGTCGGTTGGGTACGGGACGAGCGTCATCGCGGCATGCACACGTTTTTTGTACAAGATAATGGAATCGGAATTGAAGCTCGGCATCACGAGCGGATATTCGGTCTGTTTGAGAAATTGAACCCGAGGGAGCATTATGAAGGGACCGGAGCAGGGCTGGCGATCTGTAAGCGGATCGTGGAAGAGCACGGGGGGGAGATCTGGGTGGAATCGGAGATCGGGAAAGGGAGCACGTTCTACTTTACCCTTCCCAAAGCGACGGTACGAAACGAGGTGAAGATTCATGCCTAGCAACCCAGAAAAGATTAAGGTCCTGGTAGTGGAGGACGAGCAGAGCGATGTGATGATTATTCAGCGTGCAATGCGCAAGAGCGGCGCACACTGTGAGCTTTACTTTGCTCAAGATGGCGAGGAAGCGCTCGATTTTCTCTACCGCAGGGGGAAGTTCGAGGACGCTCCCCGTCCCGACTTGATCCTCCTCGATTGGCGCCTCCCGAAGCTGAGCGGGCAAGAAGTGCTGGAACAGATCAAAAATGATGACCATCTGCGACGCATTCCGGTAATCGTGCTCACCGTATCAACATCGCAGGAGGATATGGTACGGGCGTACGATTCCGGTGCCGCAAGCTACATGAACAAACCGGTGGACTCCAAGGACTTCGAACGATTAATTCAGACAGTTCAGGACTATTGGCGAATCGCCCAAATTCCCCCGGAATAATCCGGACATTTGGCACCATTATACACCGCCACCTTACCGCAGCGCGGTCGCAAACGCCTCGACTGATTTTCCCGTGTGCCCTACACCATTCAGTTCTACACCGGTATCCTGTATTTAGCTAAGACAAGGAGTGAAAAGGATGCGCATTTGCACTACGGTCTCGTTACCTCCTTATAGGCAGCACCCACCGTCCCGAGAGCCCGGTGGGTTACTTCCATTGTCGTTGCCGATTCGCATCCACATTGGGGGCCTCCCACACACACAAGTTGCACCAGAACAGCCAACGGTTCTTACCCGGGGAAGGCAGGCATAGGCAGCAGCCCTGCCTTCCCCAGCCCCCATTCCTCTTTTACAGTACGGTCAAATACCGCTCCAGTTCATAGCGATGCACCCGTGCGCGGTAGTTATCCCATTCGATCTTCTTGTTCTCGATGAACTTCGCAAAAATGTGATCACCGAGAGCACGGCGAACAAGCACGCTGCGTTCCATCTCCGCAATTGCCATGTTTAGACTTCCTGGGAGTTCTTCAATCCCCAACGCTTGGCGCTCCTCAGCGGTCATCGCGTACACGTCACGCTCCATCGGAGTGGGCAACGGATACCCATCATCGATCCCGGTAAGGCCAGCGTGAAGCATAGTGGCAAACGCGAGATATGGATTACACGCGGGGTCGGGAGCGCGAAACTCGATCCGCGTTGCGGATTCCTTACCCGGTTTGTACATCGGAACACGGATCATGTTGCTGCGGTTGCGCTTTGCCCACGTAATGTATACCGGAGCCTCGTACCCGGTGACAAGGCGCTTGTAAGAGTTAACCCACTGTGCACATACCCCAATGATTTCCTTGGCATGGCGCATCAAGCCGGCGATGTATCCTTTAGCAACCGGGGATAAGTAGAGCGGATCGTCGGGATCAAAAAATGCGTTGTGCCCATCGGGGGTAAACAACGACTGGTGTGTGTGCATGCCGGATCCGTTCTCTCCAAACAACGGCTTTGGCATGAACGTGGCGTGAATTCCATGCCGGCGTGCAATCTCTTTCACCACAAACCGCGTGGTCATGAGGTTATCCGCCATTGTGAGGGCATCGGTGAACCGCAGGTCAATCTCCTGTTGGCTGGGGGCAACCTCGTGATGAGCAGCCTCCACTTTAATCCCCATCGCTTGCAACGTGAGCACCGTCTCACGGCGGATATCGGTCCCAAGGTCAGGGGGAACGAGATCGAAGTAACCGCCAGAATCGAGTACTGCCGGGCCGTCATCGGTGCGGAAGTAAAAGTACTCCACTTCCGTTCCGACGTACATCGTAAATCCGTCTTCCTGCGCCCGAATGAGAGCGCGCCGCAGTGCGTAGCGAGGATCGCCGTCGTACGGTGCTCCATCCGGTTGGAGGATATCGCAGATCAACCGGGCGACATCATCCGCCCACGGCAGGACGGCGAACGTGCGTGGGTCGGGCTTAGCCAGCATGTCGCTCTCATCAATGCGGGCGAATCCGTGGATCGACGAACCATCGAACCCGATTCCCTCCGTAAGCGCGGTGGTGAGCTCACTCTGTGGGATCTCCACGCTTTTCAGATTTCCAAGGAGGTCAGTGAACCACAGTTGGATAAACCTAATTCCTCGCTCCTCAACCTGCTTTAACACCGCATCGCGTGCTGGCTCATCGTTCATAATATCCCCCTTTGTGTTCCGATTATAGTGAAATTACCGCGTACGTCCATTGCAATGTGCTCTACTCAGAGTGGGTTATTGAAATGCTGTAATCAGCTTATAAAACCGATGGCCGTGAGTTTTTGCAGTATTTTTCCATCTACTTTCCATTATTCCGGCATGGAAAAATCCCAGTAAAGGTGTATGCTATAACGTAACACCCATTTACTGAGGAATAAATGAGAAAACGAAGGAACAACTTCGTTGATGAGGAGGTGAACCACATGCCTAAAAAGCAGATCCTTGACAAACTGTCCATCTACATTCCACAGAAAAAGATGGAGCAGAAGCCAGTTGAGCGGTTGATTCGCTTGAGCGAGAAACGCGATCGGTCGATCAACTACTTGGTCGTCGATGCGATCCTGCAGTACCTGGACCGCGAAGAGAAGAAGGGTTAATCAAAATCAATCGGGCCCGGGGAGAGCAACCGCATCTGTCCGGGCCCGCGTGCATCATCTCCGCTCCGTTCGTTCCTTGCCCTCCTTCCAGCACGTGGGTACACTGATGAAAAAAGGAGGGAACGTGTCGCTACCCAAAGTTTCTGAGTTCGTCCGGCCAACGGACCTTGCGGCCGCACTGCATGAGTTAGAGGCGGTGGGCGCTCGCATCGTGGCAGGCGGTATTGATGTCGTGCTGTTCCCCGGCGATACGACAAAGCTGGTGGATATCAGCGGGCTTCCGTTGTCGGGGATCAATTCCGACGCCGAGGGGATAGTGATCGGCGCTACGACGACAATGACCGCACTGATTGAGTCGCCGCTAATTTCCGACTATCTCAACGGTGTTGTAACCACCATGCTCCACCACCTCGCCTCGCCGTTGCAACGCAACCTGGCGACAATCGGAGGGACGCTGATGAGTGCACATCCGTGGTCGGACGTGATCCCGCTGTTCCTTGTGCTCGGAGCCCGTATTACTTACTACGATGGGACTGAACACACTGTTCCGATCGCACAATTCTATGCGGAATCCATCTTCAGACAACGGATGATCGTCACCGCGGTTCGGCTGCCGGCATTTCCGCGGGAAACGGCGGCGGCGTTTATCAAATTCAGCCGGACCGCATTTGACATTGCAATTCTGAACTGCGCTGCATTGGTGCAAATCACCACCGGCCGGTGCACCGTGGCACGAATTGCTATCGGGGGCGCACCTCAACGTGGTTATCTCCTTCCGCATGCCAGCGCGGTATTGATAGAGAGTGGAACCCTCACTGCGGAAACGATCGCCAACGCCGCGAAGACGGCGCGGGATGAAGCGGATGTTGGCGATGACATGAGGGCAAGCGCGGCCTATCGTCGCAATCTGGTGGAAGTCGGGGTACAGCGGGCGCTGAGCCAGATCAAGGATAAGTTGGAGGCGGGCGTATGAACATCGAACTGACCGTAAACGGCGTCCGGCGTGGGTTCACGATCGCTCCTGGGGAAACCCTGCTTGAACTTCTGCGGCGCGCTGGATACAAGGGCGTGAAAAAGGGATGCGAAGCCGGTGACTGTGGGGCATGCGCCGTTCTCCTTGACGGCCGTGCGGTTAACTCGTGCCTCGTCCTGGCAGCGAAGGCCGATGGCCACACGGTTATCACCGTGGAGGGTCTGGCCGAGGAAGGGACGCTGGCACCGCTCCAGGAGGCGTTTCTCGACGCCGGTGCGGTGCAGTGTGGCTACTGTACCCCGGGGATGCTGATCGCGGCGACTGACCTTCTCAGCCGCAACCCTCACCCCAGCGAAGAAGAAATCAAGGAAGGGCTCTCGGGCAACCTGTGTCGATGCACCGGATACGTCAAACAGGTTGAAGCAGTCAAGCTCGCGGTGACGCGGATGAATGGAGGGAACGATGCCTAACCACGGACAACCACCGGTCAAAGAGCGGACTCGCACCGCGGAGGGGTTTACCGTCGTCCGGCACAATCTGAGGAAGGTTGACGGCATACCGCTTGTCACCGGCAAGCCCAAATTCGTCGCCGACATCGACCTGCCGAACACCTTGTATGTCAAGATTTTACGTAGTCCATATGCACACGCCCGCATCGTTGATATCGACACCGCTCGAGCGGAGGCTATCCCGGGAGTCGCGCTCGTTCTCACCTATAAGAATACCCCTAAGCGGCGGTTCACCACCGCCGGCCAGGGATACCCCGAACCGTCCCCGTACGACACGCGGATGTTCGACACCAAAGTGCGGTTCGTCGGCGATCGGGTGGCAGCGGTGGCGGCCGAGACGCGCGAAATCGCAGAAGCGGCGCTAACGGCGATCGAGGTGAAATATGAAGAACTTCCAGCGGCACTGTCAATTGATGCTGCTCTCGCGCCCGACGCACCGGTAATCCACGATGAAGACGACGCTACCGGGATTTACGATCCAAAACACAACATCGTCGCCGACGTCGACATCGACGTTGGCGATGTGACACAGGGATTCACAAAATCGGACGTGGTGGTGGAGACAACGTGCGAGCTTCAGTACGCACAACATACCCCAATCGAGCCCCACGTGGTGTTGAGTTACCTAGATGAAGACGGCAGATTGGTGCTACGGACCTCGACCCAGGTGCCGTTCCATGTGCGGCGAATCGTTGCCTACGCCCTTGACTATCCCGTACGCAATATCCGCGTGATCAAGCCGCGGATCGGCGGCGGGTTTGGGACAAAGCAGGAAATCCTCCTCGAAGATATCGCGGCATTGGTGACCCTGCGCACGCGCCGACCGGCGTTGATCGAACTCACCCGGCCTGAGGAGTTTATCGCCGCGCGTACCCGCCACCCGATGCGCATCCGTGTCAAACTGGGAGCGAAGGCGGACGGCACCCTGCAGGCGATGGAAATGGAAGCGATCTCCAACACCGGCGCGTACGGGTCACACGGACTAACCGTGCTATCCAACGTGGGGTCAAAGACACTGCCGTTGTACAACAAAGCGGAAGACGTTCACTTCTACGGCCAAGTAGTGTACACAAACCTCCCCGTCGCCGGTGCGTACCGCGGGTACGGAGCAACACAGGGGTACTTTCCGCTCGAAACGGCGATGGACGAGCTCGCGGAAAAACTGGAGATCGATCCGGTTGAGCTGCGCCGCAAAAACCACATCCGCACCGGTGAGACGTCTCCGATCTTCGTAAAGCTCGGTGAGGGCCGGGAAGGGGTGGAACAGGTGATCCGCAGCTGTGCGTTGGACAAGTGCATCGATATCGGAATGGAGCGCATTGACTGGAACGCGCGGCATGGCAAGAGGATTCGCGACGGTTCTTGGGTGCACGGCCTCGGAATGTCGGTGCACATGCAGGGGTCGGGAATCGCCCGCGTCGACATGGGGGCAGCAACGATCAAGATGAATGAAGATGGATCGTTCAATCTCCTCATCGGCGCAACCGATCTCGGGACCGGTTCGGACACGATCCTGGGCCAGATAGCGGCCGAGATCCTTGGAGTTCCGTTAGAGAAGATCATCGTCTATTCGTCCGATACCGACATGACCCCATTTGACGTCGGTGCGTACGCGTCGTCCACCACTTACGTGTCTGGAATGGCGGTAAAACGAGCGGCGGATGCGGTAAAGGCTCAGATCATCAAGGTGGCGGCACAAATTATGGACACCGCTCCTGATGGCCTCGTGATCGCCGATGAACATGTGCACGCTTCGAACGGCAAGAGCGTATCCCTGTCTGAAATCTGCCACTATGCGCTCTATCAAGCGGACCAGTTTCAGATCGGAGCGACGGCATCGTTTGTGCCCGATGAATCTCCGCCTCCATTCATGGCGAGCTTTGCCGAGGTGGCAGTCGACACCGACACCGGATTTGTCAAGGTCATCAACTATGTGGCCGCCGTCGATTGCGGCACCCCGATCAATCCAAAACTCGCGCAGGGACAGGTGGAAGGGGCACTCGCCAACGGAATCGGATACGCCCTCACCGAGGAGATGCTGTTCAGCTCCCGCGGCAGGGTACGCAACCCCAACCTGTTCGACTACAAAATCCTCGGGGCGCTCGATATTCCACCGATTGAAGTGATCCTGGTCGACTCCTACGAGCCAACCGGCCCATTGGGAGCAAAGTCGATTGGCGAGATCGGGATCAATGCGCCAATTCCCACGATCGCCAACGCAATCTACGATGCCGTTGGGGTAAGACTGCGGAAGACCCCGTTCACTCCGGAGCGGGTGCTGCGAGCGATGCAGGAAAACCGGGG
>CAZILO010000002.1:0-11789 GCA_964540085.1 uncultured Thermotogae bacterium | reverse complement strand
CGGCCTGCGCCCCATCGGCACTGGTCGCAGCGATGATGTCGGCAAGATCAGTTTGAAACGCGGCCGGTGCCGTGCCGGACTTGATTTCGTAGATTGCGCGCATCAGCCGTTGCTGGTCGGGATCCCGCGGCGGTAGCAGAGTGATCCCGCGTGCAGCACAGGCGCGCTCGTACACCTGTGCTGCACGTGTCCCGTCGGTGGCAAGGAGAACAACCGTCTCCTCCTGGATCGATCGCACTGTCTCCGTGATCATATCAATGATGGGGATTTCCACCGCAGCTTGTATCTGTGACAGGTAAAAATGGGCGGTGTTACACGGCATCACGATCAGATCCGCCCCTGCCCGTTGTAGATTGCGCGCAGTACTGATCAGTAGTGGAACGGGGCTTTTACCGTTGCCGATGATCGCTGCGGTCCGGTCCGGGATCTGCGGGTTGTTGTCAATTACAATATGGAAGTGATCTTGATCCCGTTTAGCCGGAGTATGTGCAACGATGCGGCGGAACAATTCCACGGTAGCCAGCGGCCCCATCCCGCCAAGGATTCCGATCGTTTTGCTCATTCAAACGCACCCTTGACCACTGGCTTGCCACCGTCGACCACCGGGCGACCGCGGGCGAACACCTTGTCAATGCTGAGATCTTGATTCAGCACGAGGATATCCGCATCGGCCCCCGGAGCAATGTATCCCTTCCGTTCGCTGAGCCCCAACCGCGCGGCAGGGTTGGCAGTGACAAGGCTGATAGCCTGTGGCAGGGCAAGCGTATTCGACCGCACCAGCTCCTGCACAACAGCGAGGAGGGTTGACACCGCACCGGTGCCCATTCCAATGAGTTGTCCCTGGGCGTCAAATCGGGGCTTGCTCCCATTGCCATCCGAGCTAAACGTGATTTTGTTCAAATCGACTCCGCTTGCGAGGATCTTCTCGATAATCGTCACCGCGTTTGTCGGATCGCTGGGCGCGGTAATATCGATTGCTCCACCGCGGCGCATAAACTCAATCCCCTGGTCGAGAAGCGCTGGAGTGCGGGCGACGTGGGTGGGAAGAAACTGGGAAATCGGGATCTCCGTACGTTCACAGACATCGATGATTGGGGAGAGCCCGGCCTTCCCAGCACCGACGTGCGCATGCACCAATCCCGGTTTGTTGTCCAACATCCCGCCAATTCGTGCTTCGGAAGCAAGGCGGGCAAGCTCGGGGATGGTTGGCTGCGAGCTGCGATGGTCAGAAATAGCGATCTTCACCCCGATTATTTCATCGATCAGCGCAATGTCACGCATCACGCTGCCGGTAATCGTAGGGGACGGAAGGTGGTACGCACCGGTGTACATATACGCACTCAACCCATCGGAACGGAGGGATTTCACTTTGGCGAGAAGAGTATCCGGATGCCGAGTGATGCTGTCAGTCCCGAGTACACCGACAACCGTCGTGATTCCTGCCGCCGTCAATGATGAAAACGCGATTTCGGGAACGCGCGAGGTTGGTCCATCCTCGCCGCCGCCACCGAGCACGTGAACATGCAGATCGATAAACCCGGGAACTAAGATCTGGTTAGCGACGTCAATGGCCACGCATGGAAAACCAGTGGGAATCTCAACCTGCGCTTTAAGTTGCATGACACGATCGGCGATGATAAGTACATTTTGCCGTTCGCAACCACGACGACCACACACTACCCCGCTGTGTAACATCCAACAACCAACATTGGTTGATGTGATTGCCTTCACTTATTTATTTCTCCGTCGGAAAACTGATTCCTGCACCGGACCATAAACAGCAACACTACCATTACGCCAGCGATGGTGCATGGCCAAATTGTCCGGGCGTTTTTGCTACGCCGGTGGTGGGGGGATAAGCCCGGAGTCCATTAACACTTTGGTCTCCTGCTGTGCATGACGAATCTTCGTCTCCGCCTCACGGCGCAGCTCGTCCTCAGTGAGAACGCGCCGGGCGATTCCCTGTTCGATCGCTTTCAGCCCGACAGCAACGGCTTCGTTGATGAACACCTCGGTTTCCATCATCGTAGGAACGATGTACTCGTCGTTCAGACCCTTTTTCTCCGCCGTCTCCGCGATGGCATGCGCAGCAGCGATCGCCATTTCGTCGGTGATCGTCTTGGCGAACACGTCGAGCGTGCCGCGGAAAATTCCCGGGAACCCAATTGAGTTATTCACTTGATTCGGGAAGTCGGACCGGCCAGTGCCCACGATCCGCACCCCGGCTTCTTTTGCTTCCCACGGCCAGATTTCCGGAGTTGGATTGGCCATGAAGAATGCGATCCCGTCCCGATTCATACCCTGGAGCCACTCTTTTTTGATCGTGCCCGGGCCGGGCTTGGATGCGGCGATTACTACGTCGCTACCGGCGATCGCGGTCGCCATATCCCCAGTGCGCTGCTCTCCGTTCGTCACCTGGGCGTAATGCCACTTGTACGGGTTTTTATCCTTGTTCGCTTCCAGGTCGGCACGTCCCGAATGAAGGATCCCTTTGCTGTCCACCATGATCACGTGCTCCGCCGGCACGCCAGCGGAAAGGAGGATCCGCACGAACGCGATGTTCGCGGCCCCGGTCCCAACCACGCAATAAGTGACCTTGTTCATATCCTTGCCCACAACCTTGAGAGCGTTAATGAGGCCGGCAAGAGTGATTGACGCCGTTCCCTGTTGATCATCGTGCCACACCGGAATGTCGAGTTCGGCACGGAGACGGTCGAGAATGTAAAAACACTTTGGATTGGCGAAGTCTTCAAGATTGACACCACCAAACCCGGGCGCGATCCACTTTACCGCCTGGATGATCTCGTCCGGGTCTTGAGTATCGAGCATGATTGGGAATGCCCCGATCCCGCCAAGATACTTGAATAGGAGCGATTTGCCCTCCATCACCGGCAGACCAGCGTGGGGGCCGATGTTTCCCAGGCCGAGAACGCGCGACCCATCGGATACGACGGCGACGGTGTTTGCCTTGTTCGTGTACTCGAATATTTTAGCTTGATCTTGTTCGATCTCCCGGCACGGCGCCGCCACTCCCGGTGTGTACCAGATCCCGAAATCGTCAACGCCGGTAATCGCGCACTTGAGCGCTGTTTCGATCTTGCCCCGATAGAATGCATGCCACGACGGCGCCTTCTGCGCTGGAATCTGCGCCCGCCGTTTCATCTCTTCCACACTAAGATGTTCCTCGCTCATCATTCCTCCTTATCGATCACTGCATGAATTTTATCCAGATTGCGCGCGATCTCGCGTCCAAGATCGTTGTACATGCTCCTTCCATGTGCATCCATCGTTACTGTGAGCGGTCCAAACCGATTTACTTTCAGGACCCACACTGCCTCCGGGATTCCCAGTTCGGAGAGCCAGTGAACATCCTGTACCGCCACCACCGCCCGGGCAGCGAGCGCCCCCGCCCCACCGGTGTAGTGCGTGTACACCGCACCCCGTTGCTGGAGTGCAGCGAGGGTTTTATCCCCCATTCCACCTTTGCCCACAATTACCCGCACCGGGAACCGCGCCAAGAACTGGTCTTCAAAGATCTCCATTCGTGCTGAGGTGGTGGGGCCAGCGGAGACGAACCTCCACCCTCCATCATTTTTCTGTACCACCGGGCCGCAGTGATACAGCACCAACCCATCGACTGGGAACGGCGCGCCGCGATCGAGCATCATGTGGTGCGCCTCGTCACGAGCGGTAAACATCGTTCCGGATACGTAAATGATGTCGCCCACGTGCAGGGACCGAGCATCGGCCTCGGAGATTGGCGTCTGCAGTTCGCGTTCCATCCTAGGTCACCTCGATCTTCCCGTCCGGGGAGATTTCCACCCGCGCCCGCCGGTCGGCCCAGCACTGATACACGATCCCCACCGGGAGCGACGCCGGATGACGGTGGGCGTATTCGACGTGGACATCGAGGCACGTCGTCCGTCCTCCCATCCCCATCGGTCCGACACCGCTTTGATTGATCAACTCGTGCAGCTCCTGCTCGAGCGCCGCAATACGGGCATCGGGATGACGCCCGCCCACGGGACGAAGCAGAGACAGCTTAGCCAGCTTCAACGCAAGGTCAGCGCCGCCGCCAATTCCCACCCCGATGATCCCTGGAGGGCACGGCTTGCCAGCACACCCAACGACATGGTCAATGATGAACCGCTTCACTCCAGTAATCCCCACCCCGGGTGACAACATCGCGAGCGCTGAGCAGTTTTCACTTCCTCCCCCCTTGGGAAGAAGATAAATCGTACACCGGTCGCCGTCCACGATATCCCACGTGATGTACGGCACGTGCTCACCCACGTTGTCCCCCGGGTTTTCGCCAGTGAACGGATTGACCGTGTTCGGCCGCAGTGGAACCTCGCGGGTGGCACGACGCACCGCGGTGGTGATCCACGCGCGGAGAGAGGAAAGATACGGGAACGCAGCACCTACCTGAATGATGAACGTCTGGATGCCGGTGTCCTGACACATTGGGATCGATCCGTCCCGTGCGGCGTCCACGTTTTTGAGGATCGCATCCAGTTGGACCTGCGCTGGACCCTGTTCGTCGTCCCGTGCCGCCTTAAGCGCCATCACCACATCTGGGGGGAGCTGCGTCTCCGCACGGCGAATTGCGGCAATCAGCGCTGCCAGTACCTCATTTTCGTCCACACTGACCCCTCCACTATGGCTTAAGGTGTTCGCTCACGAAATTGTTGTATATCTCAAAATAGTCTGGCTTTTCTTTATCCACGAACGTCCCCACGATGAACTCTTCGCCAGGGATAATCTCAGCGTCTTTGGGGTCGGCGAAGTTCTTGATAACAGCCTTGTCGCGATAGTAACGCATCTCGTCGAGCCCGGTGGGAAGGCCATTCCTCCGCCCATAGTTGGTAGGGCACGGAGCGACGATCTCAACAAACGTGAACCCGCGTCGGGAGATTGCTTCCACCATCGCCCGCTGTAGCCGGTGTACGTGCAGGGTCGTCCACCGCGCTACGTACGGCGCACCGGACGAGGCAGCAAGGTACGGCAGGTTAAACGGATGCTCGAACGTCCCGTACGGCGCGGTCGTACCCCGCGATCCAAGCGGAGTGGTCGGCCCGATCTGTCCCCCAGTCATTCCATAGTTGAAGTTGTTGACGCACAGCACGGTGATGTCGATGTTCCGCCGCGCGGCGTGGATAAAGTGATTGCCACCGATGGAGAATAGATCACCATCTCCGCTGAACACGACCACCTTATGTCCAGGTTTTGTCTTCTCCAGCGCTGCCCGCAACCCGGTGGCGAACGGAAGAGCGCGCCCGTGCGTGGTGTGGTACGAATCAGGACGCATGTACCCCGCGAGACGACCGGAACATCCGATTCCCGACACAATGGAGACGTCATCGACGTCAAGGTTGAGTTCGCCAAACGCCGCTGCCAGGCACGACATTGCTGTTCCCAACCCGCATCCCGGGCACCAAATGTGGGGAAGGCGCTCAGTGCGGAAGTAATGTTCAAGCGGATGATGAGCATCCTGAACGATCTCTGGAACTGGCTTTGTTTGAACTCGTTTCATCGTGCCACCTCCTCAATGGCAGCGAGGATGTCCTCCGGCCGATGCAATCCACCGCCAGCGTGCGGAACGAGCCGCACTCGCGTTTGTCCCGCGACGGCCCGCTCCACTTCGCGCACCATCTGCCCCATATTAAGCTCTGGAACGACAATTCCTTTGACCTCACCGGCAACCGCATGCACTGCAGCGGTCGGAAATGGCCATACCGTGATCAGCCGCAACATTCCCACTTTGATCCCTTTTTTCTGCGCCAGTTCCATCGCTCGCAGCGATGTCCGCGCTGTAATCCCGTAGGTAACGAGTACCACATCGGCCCCGTGTATGTTTTCTTCCTCAACTTCGATGATTTCATCCGCGTTTTTTCTAATCTTGTCTAACAACCGCGTGATCAATCGGTGTTGGCTCTCCACCGACAGATCGGGATAGCCACGTTCGTCGTGGGTCAACCCGGTCACGTGCACCCGATATCCCTCACCGGCACACGCCATCTCCGGAACCAAATCGGGACCGCCTTTAAATGGCAAGAACTGTTCATAGGGCACGGTCGGTTTGCGCCGTGGGTAAATCTCAATTTTATCGGGGTCAATCACCACCCGTTCCATCATGTGTCCCACCACCTCATCGGCCATGACGAGCACCGGCTGGCGGAACCGCTCGGACTGATTAAACGCCTTTATTGTCAGATCGAACATCTCCTGCGGCGACGCTGGTGCGTAGGCGATAATTTCGTGATCGCCGTGCGTTCCCCATCGTGCCTGCATCATATCCCCTTGGGATGTGG
This sequence comes from uncultured Thermotogae bacterium, assembly GCA_964540085.1. GTDB lineage: Bacteria > Bipolaricaulota > Bipolaricaulia > UBA7950 > UBA9294 > S016-54. The sequence continues at coordinate 5,478 of CAZILO010000002.1, read as the reverse complement.
CAGTGGGAAGCCCGGTACTCGGCCCACCGCGCTGCACATCGACGATCACACACGGAGTCTCAGTCATGATTCCCAACCCGAGGTTTTCCATCATCAGCGAGAAGCCAGGGCCGGATGTGGCCGTCATCGCCTTCATTCCTCCCCATGCCGCCCCCAGGATCGCGGCGATCGACGCGAGCTCGTCCTCCATCTGCAGGAAATAGCCTCCGATCTTCGGAAGGCGATATGCCATGCGCTCGGTGATCTCCGACTGCGGTGTGATCGGATAGCCCGCAAACAAGCGGCAGCCAGCAGCAATCGCGCCCTCGGCGCACGCGACGTCACCGTTCAGAAAGTGTTCTCCGGCCAGTATCTCAGTAGCGCTCATTTCCCGTTTTCACCGTCCTCGCGCTCGCTCCAAATCGCAAAATCGGGGCAGATCAGTTGGCAGTAGCCGCAGTTGACACACGCCTCCGGGGTAAGCATCTCCGGATAGTGGTATCCCTTTTGATTGAACTTCTCCGATTGCCCTAACACCTGCTTTGGACAAAACTCAATGCACAACCCACATCCCTTGCACAGTTCATCGGCAATGGTGATCGTCCCGTGTGCCGTTTTCCAGCGCTTACCAACCGTCATTGTCTCCCCCTCACAACAACTGCCCCAGTGTGCGTTCACGCACCGACTCCGGCCGGTAATCCGGGAGGAGGATTGGAGCACGGCGGTCGGTCTGGATCCCGGCCTTATCCAACGCGCGCTCGTAATCGATCACGTGTTGCAACGACAGTCCCTTCACTTTTGCTTTCTTCGCCCACTTACCCGCGGAGATACCGGCGCGGCGGCCGAACACGTTGTAATCAAGCTGGGAGTTCCCCATCAACCGGTTTTTGCCGTGCACACCGCCGGTGCATTCACCACCAGCGAATAACCCCGGTACCCGTGTACGCCCGTCGGCGTCAATCTCCACCCCACCGTTTTGGTAATGTAGGGTGGGATAGACCAATACCGGATCAACGGTAATATCGATATCGTGGCGGTGCCACATCGTCCACATCGCAGCGAGGATCCGTTTGATCGTGCCCTTACCCTGAATCGCCTCGATCATCGGGGTATCGAGCCACACCCCGCGCACGCCGCTCGGGGTCTCAATGCCCTTATTTTTCACCCAACATTCCTCAATGAACGCCGCCGCTTCCACGTCGCGTGGTTCAAGTGGGAATACGAACGCTTCGCCGTCCTTATTAACCGGCATTGCCCCTTGGCTGCGCAGCTTTTCCGTCGCCAATTGGCCGAGAATCGCGGCCGGGAACGCCACGCCGGTGGGATGGTATTGCACGGAGTCCATGTCGATGATATTCGCGCCGGCGCGGTACGCGAGCACAAGCCCGTCAGCAGTGGCGCCGTAGTGGTTGGTGGTGGGAAACCCCTGAATATGGATCCGCCCGAACCCCCCGGTGGCGAGCACAGTTGCTTTGGCGCGGATGATGCGGTATTCCTCGGTTTCGATATTGTACACGACTGCCCCGGCCGCATGCCCCTGCTCATCGAGAAGGAGTTCTACCGCGGGGAAGAACTCGAGCACCGGGATCTCCAGGTTGCGCGCCTCATCACGGATGGCGTTGAATGTCTCCTTACCGGTGTAGTCTTTAGCGGAATGCATCCGCATCCGCGACGTTCCACCCCCGTGCGCCTCCACGTATTCACCATCGACTTTGTCGTACATCACCCCGATGTCTTCGTGCCAGCGAATAATTCGGGGCGCATCAGTGACCAAGGCGCGTACAAGTTCGGGCTTATTGGCGAAGTGTCCGCCGCCCATCACATCCAGATAATGGATCGCGGGTGAATCCCCGGGCCGATCGGCGGCCTGAATCCCGCCCTGTGCCATGATCGAGTTGCAATCACCGTGACGCAGCTTAGTGACGATCATGATGCGGTCAACCGGGATTCCCTGTTCGTGGGCAAAGATCGCGGCCACCGTGCCGGCACCGCCGCCACCGATGATCAAGACGTCAACATCGTAGTCAACCTTGGACAGATCAATCGTGGCGGGGTCGATCGCCGGATGTGCTTCCAGCAGATTGGCAACCTCGTGGGGGACGAGTTCACCAGCCGACGCCCCCACAGCCAACTTGCGCTTTCCTTCCGGTTTATAGTCGGGATGATTTCTCTTCAGAATTGCCTCGCGTTCCTCTGGGGTCATCGGCGGGGGAGGCCCTTCCTTTAACCGCCGTGGCCGGGTCGCATTTACCTTCTCGATCGACTCACGCATGTACGCGGGATATCCGCGGATAAACCCTTTTTTACTCACTTCGCTCACTCCCTGCAGGCGCTTCTTCTCTCACCCGCGCGGCATACGCCGCTTCCAGCTCCTTCCGGCTCATGTGCATCAGTCGGTCCAGTTCCGCATCAAATTTTCCCTCCTCAATCTCCTGCAGGCGCTTCTCCAGGTGCTCGGGTACCGGCGACATGTAGCGCCCGTAAATACGGCGTGCCATCTGCGCCATGTGATAGTGTTTGATGTCAGCCGGGCAGCGCATGCTACACAACCCGCACTGAATGCAATCAAACGATAGCTCCGCCGTTCGGGCAATGTCCCCGCGCAGGGCGGCTTGGATGTAATCCATCACTTGAATGTCCTGCGGACACGCCTTGGTGCAGGTGTTGCACGAAACACAGCGCGCAATTTCCGGGTAGTATTGCAGAAGCACGTTTTCGTTGGGATTGATCTTTGTGATATCGTACTTGGCCCGGGGAGCGGGGGTAAACGGAAGCTGCACAAGGTACATCCCGTCCTCCACCGTCGTTTGACAGGCAAGGGCAAACTGGAGACGATAATCGCCCTCGCGCCGGTAGACGGTGGAGCACGCACCGCAGAACCCGGACCGGCAGCCGGCACCGCGGGTAAACCGATACCCCGCGTACTCCATCGCATCCATGATCGTCAACCCAGCCGGGACCCAGTAGGTCTTACCCATCACATGAATACGCACCATTTCTTTCCCGTCTTCCCTGTCCTTCGCCATCTTCTCATCCCTCCCGTTTGCCCGTTCGGATGTACTTCAGTTTAGCGCGGAGCGCAGTGGGGATCTTTCCGGCATCGACGCCAAACGCAAGCGCCATCAACTGGGTAAAATAGATAATTGGCATCTCTTCATAGCCAGGAACCGTACGGACGAGTTCTTTCTGGGTGTCGTCCAGGTTATAGTGACAGAGGGGGCAACTGGTAATTACTACATCCGCACCTGCCCGCCGCGCCGCGCTCATAATGCGGTGCGTTCGCTCGACCACGATATCGCGGTGATCAACGACCTGATACGCACCGCAACACTCAACGGCGAACGGATAATCAACTGGGGTCGCTCCGACCGCCGTTGTGAGGTCCTGGAGGACTGTTGGCGCCTCGGGGTCGTCGATCGCAATCTCCTTAGGGCGCAGCAACGTGCAGCCGTAAAACGGGGCTACAGACAGTCCCTCCAACGAACGCGATACTCTGTCCTCGATCACATCCCATCCGATGCGATCACGCAGCACCTCAAGGAGATGAACGACGTTTACCTTCCCTTCGTAGTCAACCTCTTTGTTCATAAATGCGTTTAACTTATCCAATCGCTCCTGGTTGCCGTTGACGAACAGGCTTGCCCGTTTTAGAGTCGCATAGCACATCGAACACAGGGTGACAATCTCATCCGAGCCCGCCTCTTGGGCCCGGATGAGGTCGCGCACTGGCGCCACTTGATGCATAAGGTCGTCCTCGGTGAGGGAAAACACCGTGCCACAGCAGTTCCAGCGTTCAAGCTCAGCGAGCTCGTATCCCAATGCCTCCATCACTGCCATCCCTGAGATCTCGAAATCACGGGCGGTATCCTTTAATGTACAGCCAGGGAAATACGTCAGTTTTTCCATATCTTCACCCAGTCTTTTTACGAAATGATGCGACAAGCGCGATCTGCGGCAGTCGCCGAATTTCCCGGTGCGTAAGGCCGTCAAGCGATACGTGATCGAGTCGCTTGCGCAGGTAAATCTGCCGCATTGCTTCCATCACTTTAGCGAGGTCAACCCCCTTGGGACACCGCACCTGACATGTGTAGCAGCTTGCACATACCCACATCGAGTTGGCGGCCATCGCTTCCGGATCTCCCACCTGGAGAGCGTGCAACACCTGATTGGGCAGCAGATCCATCTCCTCCGCCATCGGACAACCGGCGGAGCACATTCCACATTGATAGCAGGCAAACACGTTCTGTCCCGAGATCTCCTCGATTTTTTCCACGATGGCATCCATCGACATGCCGGTGACCGTGGTAATATCCTCTTCCACCGCTTGATCCGCCTTGGTCATGGCAGCCTCCATTCCGCGATCGTCTTTTCACTTTTATCCCATGCGGTTATCCGCAGCGGGAACGGCGCTTCCGGGACAAACGCCGGTTGATACGCCCGGACCACTCTTTCGATCGCTGCGATCGTTTCGTCACTTATTTGCTCCGGATCGACATCGCCCACTGCGGCTTGAAGCGCGACGTTCAATTCTCGTTCTGGTTGGGGTACGAGTACCTGGGAATCCGTTACCACTCCATTAGCATCGAGTGCCAGCCGTTGTACCATCACACCGTCGCCGGTTGCGATTGCCGCTGCACCCGTCCCTGGGCCCAGCGCGGACAGGGGCACCCGCAGGCCGGAATCACCGGGCTCCAGTTGGTTCAGTTCCGCAACGGCAAGCTCGGCCGCTGCCACCAGTTCAATTACAGTCAACCAGTGAACGGCAGCGCTACGATGAAGGGGGGGACCGCCAAGGTCTGCCACCATGCGATCGAGTGCCTTCTGCGCCTGAGGTGTTGGCATCCCAGCACCGGTATTAAACCGAGCGAGCGGGCCAACCCGGTACGGTTCGTCTCCGTTCATGAATTTAACAGCCGCATCGAGGTCGCCGTCGATGAGCACCTTGCCGTGTGGATCGACAACGCGAATCTCACCTGTATACAAACTGGATTTCCCGTCTTCATCGACGATTGCCACGGCTGGCAGTGGAAGCTCGATATCTTCTTTCCTCACCCACTCCGCACCGCGAGCACGAAACGCCGTTTCCACCGCGAGCGCAAATTCGAGAAGTGCCGCCGCCGCCGCTCGTGCCTGCTGTAGCTCATCTTCATTTAACCCCTTCGTCATCCCTCCCGGCACTCCCCGCTCCGGGGTTAATCCGCGGCCGCCGAGCACGGTAATTTCATCACGTACGCGCCGTAACGCCGTCATCACATCGAGCGCCGGGATCGCATCACCAGTAGCGATCAACCCGGATACGCCGGGTGCATCATTCATCCGTGAGAAGAACAGCCGAAGCAGGTGATGATAATAGATTCCACATGCGGCGAGTGCGGTGCGGAGATGGCGCGCTTTTTCCGGTGGAGCAACGCTGTAAGCGTTGTCGAGAGCGACAACTGCCGTCAAGTGGGCGGCAACCGGCTCAGTACCGATTCGCTGCACGTACAGCGGCACGTCCTC
>CAZILO010000001.1:9469-36271 GCA_964540085.1 uncultured Thermotogae bacterium | reverse complement strand
TCCCATCATTTATCTTGGGAAGAAGCCCATTGGGATCACCCTTGGCCACGAGGAACCCGTAGTATTCGTAGGTGTTGATGATTCCCGCAATGGTGAGCTTCGTCGGATAAGCAGCAAGGGAAGCACGCGATGCTGGCTCATCCTGGATTACCGCATCGACACGGCCGTTGACCAGGTCAAGAATCGCCATCGGATAGGTCTCGTACCCCTTCTGCTCGACCGGGAATCCCTTGTCGATCAGGTTGTCCTTGATCCAGTCGAACCCAGTCGTACCGTTCTGGGCACCGATCGCCTTGGTCGGGCCCTTCCCGGTGAGGATTGTTACGAGGTTCTCTCCAGCGTCCTTTTCCTCCTTGCGAATCACCACCGCCTGGTTGGATAGGTAGTACGGATTGGAGAAATCAACCGACTTGGCACGCTCCGGCTTGATAGTGAACCCGGACGCACCGATATCTACCTTTCCGGCTTTCACCGCCGGGATGATGGAATCAAATGCGATGTTCTTGATCTCAATCTGATACCCTTCCAGGATAGCGATCGCACGCATTACATCGAGGTCAAACCCGAAGTATTGTCCATTGGCGGTCACCATCTCGAACGGGTCCCATGGAATATCCGACCCGACAATGTACTTGTCAGCGGCTGCAACCAATCCCCCACCGATAAGGAGCCCCATTACTCCGACAAGGAGTAACCCCACTACAAGCTTTTTCTTCATACTACAAACACCTCCTTAAATTCGCTACAGCCACTATAGTACTACCGGAGCACTACCGGCGGCTGTGCGTCAAGTGGTCTGACACCTGTCCACTTTACGGTGGACAAAGTAACGGTTGCCCGTCCCCTAATTTCCTCTGTTACCGGAGCGTCTCTGGGTAGCCTTAGAGTGAATAAACGGAGGAGGAGGTCGCGATGCGACGGATGAATTATCGAATAATCGTGGTGCTTTTTGTTTTACTTCTAGTTGGAGGAACACTTGCGTTCGGAGAATGCGCGAACTGTGGCAGCGACACGTTCTCCGGAAAAGTAGGTGTTGAATTTACGTTTGCTCCGATTCCACCGACCGCTTACAACCTTACAACGAACATCTCTGCCGCACTCCAGATTGCCGGATTCTCCGTCAGCACACAGACCGCGTTTGACCTTTCGGGATTTCAATCGCTCGGGGTTGATTGCTCACTCAACCTGGGCGCATTTACGATCGGCAACGACATTCTGTTCAATCCTCGGTTCAATTGGAATGACTTTTCCGTCGCCGGACAAATCGTGGGAGTCGAGCTCGGGCTTGACCTGATCCTCGCGGACATCGGAACCGTTCAGACACCGACGTACAGCATGGGAGCGGTCCTCACGCTCAAAAGTGGTGTAGTGAGCGGATTTTCTATCACCTCCGTTACTGGGTTCGGCGCAACCGACCTCGTAAACACCCTGGGCGGGGTAAGCGCGCCATTTACCGATAAATTGCTGTACCTGTTTAATCAGCTTGGATCACTGTCCGGGCCACCGCCGGTGTGGCGGGTAACGATCGTTCCCGGATTTTACTTTGAGCAGGAGTTAGTGCGGTTCGAGGTCGATACATGTGGGTTGCTGGCGAGCAGTACTACGTGGCTTGATACGTCCGGATTTGCCCAGGAGATTGCCGAGCTTGGGTACCAATTCACCGAGCCAAATATCGCGTTCCTCACTTCCGTTACGGTTGATCATTCATTCTCGTTGAGTGGGCTTGATTTTATCCTCGATATTCAGATCGATCCGGTGCGGTTTACGTCCGAGACCAGTTTCTCCGCGCCCACACCGCCGTTGCCGATTCCCGTCGTGTTTTCCGGGCAGCGGTTCGCGTTATCGTATGTGTGTAAGGGATTCACCGCCATCTCCGAGACCGACTTCGACGGTAATTTCATGTTCTCGCAGCAGTTGTTCGGAATTGAGGCGACAATTGATCCGGTTACGTTCACCAGCTACACGTCGTTCGATCTGACCGGATTTACCGGCGAACGGATCACCGCCCGTGTTAAATTCTCCGGCATCACGCTGTCCACAACGGTACAGTTCGACTTTACCGGGATTACCAGTGCGAGTTTCGGATTTGAACTAGCATTTTAACAGTGACTATGAACAACGATGATGCTTCTCTCAACGAGCTCCTCGCCCGGGTGACAGCCGGCGATGAATCCGCCCGCAATGAACTGCTGGCGCGGGGGAGGCAGTGGGTGGAGACTGTAATCGCGAGCGCGTTTGCCCACAGTGGATTTACCCATGATGAGCTGTTCCATGCCGGCTATCTCGGGCTATTGAACGCGGTGTATAACATCCACCTCGCGCGGGGTAAGGAATTCTCCGAGTACGCGAAGAACTTGATCACCGGCGAGATCCGACAGTACATCCGCGATCACGCGCATCAGGCATACATTCCCCGGTTTTTGCAGGATTTGAACCGCCAACTCGAGATGGCCGAGGCGCGCCTACTTCGGGAAACCGGCCATCTCCCCACACTAAGCGAACTTGCCGATGCGGTCAACATTACTGAGGAGGGAATTACCGAAATTTTCAAGGCGCGCGAAGCGATTAATTACGTCTCCCTGAGCGCGGAGAAACGTGCCACCGACCCTACTCCCAAGATAGACCTGGCCAAGATCAGGAGCAAGCGGCCGGATCCGTTTCCAATTCAGTATCGCATCCGCATTGCCTCCGCACTGGAAAAACTCTCTTCATTGCAGAGCCTTCTCGCCAAAAACTTGTTTCCTCCGGCAAATAAGTGATTAAATTTGTTCACTCGGTCAATATGTCTAAAACCATCCGCTACGCGGTATAATAAGAGCGATGGTCATTGACAAGTGAACCGAGACAGCGAAAAAAGCAAACCCTTCGTAAGGAGGGGACGCAAAGCCACGGGTCTCTCAGATTTGCGAGTGTTCTTAAGTGTTCTTAGAGGTTATTAACTCAAGGACATAACGGATGCTAAATCAACGGGAGATCGCCGGGCTGCCGAAAGTTTTCGGTTACTTGTTCCCCTCTGTATAAATTCACATTGTTTTAAAGATTGCAGCTCAATTGCTGCAATGCACTACGTCCTCAGCGAAGCACCTACAAAAGGCAAACCGTTCGAAAGGGCGGGACGCAAAGCTACGGACCTTCTAGGCAAAGCCCCGTGTGGGGTGTTGTGATAAGGGCAAACCGAGGGTGACCTCGGGACGCAAAGCCACGGGTCTCACAGCAGACAGCCGGGTTGCCGCAGCTTGCCTAATGGTGGCCGAGTCGCTAGGTGCTCGAAAATCAAACCATTAGGAGGTGCTTTCAATGAGGATGAATAAACTTATCGTAGGTCTGTTGGTGCTGGGTTTGGCAGTGGCGATGATCGGGCTCGCCGGGTTCGCCAATGGTCATAATCATAGCAATTCTGTCTCCGTAGAGGACAAGATCAGCTGGACGATCCAAGGGTTCGTCGAGCTCAAGATCGCAGACACCGCATTCGACTTTGGCGCAATTCCGGCAGGTGTCGACGAAGTTGCCAAGGAAAACGCAAACACCCTGTTCGTGTACAGCAATACCAGTTGGTCCCTTACCGTTTCCCTGTCCGGTAACGGCAGTGACCACCTGAAAGTTGGTCTGTCCACGTACAATGGGAAGAACGATGCTAAGGTCGGCGTAAACTACACCTTATTTAACCTGCGGGCGATGGCTCCCGGTACTTATGCCACGATCGTTACTTACACCGTCACTACCAAGTAGGCTAACGGATGAAGAGCGAAGGGGCCGGCGGGGATTCCTGTCGGCCCTGCGGATTCTATCCGTCTCGGTTCACCAGAAGGGAGATTTGTACCACTTGACGAACAATTAGTTAAGCGGTACAATATCCTTGTAACAATTATAAGGAGGTGGTTATTAGAAACAGACCGCAATATAAGTTGAGTTTGGTATCAGCCTCATCTCAATAAGCACTGAAGGGCAAACCATTCCGAAAGGGTGGGGCGCAAAGCTACGGCCTATGGGTGACGACGAAAAAGGCAAACCAGGAGCGATCCTGGGGCGCAAAGCCGCGAATCTCACGTGAGATTGTCGGGCTACCGTGGCGTACCTAATGGTGGCAGAGCTGCTAGGTGCTCGAAAATTAAACCATTAGGAGGTGCTTTTGATGAAGAGGCTATTCTTCTTGCTCGCTGTAATTGGCGGGTTGATGTTAGTTACAGTAGGTGTGATGGCGGATACGGCAACGGACAGTGGAGCAACCCCGCTGTCGGGGAGTTTGTTGCCGGTGGTAATGTGGAGTGTGCAGAACTGGATCGTGCTCTACATCCCGACTGCTGATATGAGCGTTGACCTTGGAACGATTGATGGAGGCTTGTACGATCCCGCTACCAATACGTGGACGCCGCTTACCTCGAAGGCCAAAAATGCGTACGTAATCAGCAACACCAACTATACGCTCACTCTGCATGCCGCAAGCACGGGCACGAATACTGCTGATCTGTCGCGGTTCGAGGTGAAGGGAGGCGCTTTGTCTTCATTTACCCCGCTTGCCAGCGATCAAACGTTGAGCACCGGCGGGCCGGGACTCACTCACATCAGCGATATCCAGTACGAGTACATCCCAAGCTGGGATGATGCTCCCGGTGCCTACGCCGTCACCGTGACGTACACGTTGACGTCACCGTAACTAGTTGCGCCTCAGCGAGGGCGGTCGTCACGGCCGCCCTCGAGTTTACTTTTGATGATAAAACGCGGTTCCATGTTGCTTATCGCGACTATTGCGGTTACCGTGGCGGTATTTATCGCCGCTGCAGGTACGACATGCGATGGTCGGTTCGGTGACTATACTTGTCTTACTGTTCATTCCGATGTTGACTTGGGAACGGTTAACGCATCCGTGTATCACGATCCCACTCCCACCGGTGACGGTCAGTTCGTTCCGATTGAGGCGGACAACAACGCGGTCAACGTAACTCGTAATGGTTGGTTAACCCTGGATTGGACGCTTACGGTGGAAATCGTGGCTACCTCACCGGGAGTTGATTTGACCCGGTTTTACTGGCGCGGTGGCGATCAACCGAGCTATACCGTGTTCCCGGGAGTGCAAACGCCGATGACCGTCGTTAACGGGAGTAATGCCACCGGAACGGATGCGGAGACCATCGACTATCGTTACTTGCCGAGTGCCGCCGACCTCCCCGGTACGTATTCCATCACGTTGCGGTATCAGGTGGCGGCTTCGATCTTCGGTTACCTGCTGTATACGGTCAGCCAAGACGTCACTATCACTTGGACGGTGCAGGCGTGGATCGTCGTTGCCGCTCACGGAGCAATCGATCTGGGCACGGTCACAGGGGCCGTTGTACGATGTGCGTACCGGGAAACTTACCCCGCTGGAGAGCGATGACAACCCCGTGTTTGTGATCGGGAACCCGCCGTCTGGTTGGCAGCTGCAACTGGAGGCAACAGCAATAACGACTCCGCCCGGATTCAGCGGCGATCTCCTCACTAACTTCTACTGGCGTGTCGACGATGGCGCGTTTCACTCGGCGGCCGGATTGAACACGACGCCGGTGACACTCGTATCGCGCACCGATCCCGGCGGGGAGACGCACCGCATTTCATACCGCTATCAACCCGACATTGCTGATCGAGCGGGCACGTACGGGATAACGTTGCAATACACTGTAACTACGAGATAGACTTAAGTATATCCACTACCCGAATGGAGGCGACAATGCAGCGGACGACTATCGTAACTGGATTAATTATTGGGGCAATTATCGGCGTTTCTTTATCCGCAGCGGCGTTGCAGGTTTTGCCATTCGAGTTTGACCTTCATCTCGCTGCGGGCAGCACGTCGAGCTATTCGTTTCTGGTAATAAACGATGAGTCACGGGCGCAGGAAATCACTGTCTATCTGAACGACTGGGTCCGTTTTCCTCCCGAGAGAAAGACGTACTTCTTCACGCTGAACGATGCATATTGGCTGTTTCCTCGCCAGTTCGCGCCCGGGGATGTATTCACGATTACGTACCGGGTGCTGCCGCCGTTTAACGGGGTTACAATTACTGGTAGCTACGTCACCGGCTCTCCGGCGGCGTACGGTAAAATCGCCGGTCCGTCCACGCTAGCGGGGACCGGTTCCACCGCATCCGTCGCCACGGCGGGCCCGGTGGAGATCACCCGTGCGATTACACCATCCCCAACCGTTCCCGGTGCCCAACGCGTGCAGCTAACTGTCCATGTCCTAAAAGCGGTTACCGGCATGCGCATTGATGAGGTGTTCTCCCGCCATGTCACGGTCGAATCGGTGGCCGCCGCCGGAGGGGAGTTCACCACCGTTGCCCGTTCCGACGGAGACTGGATTACTGTCACCCCGCAGAAATTCACCATCGATCCTGGTAAACGGCAGCGGGTGTCGTTTACGGTGCACGTTCCCCGTACCGGCGTCAGCGGGATGTACTGGGCTGCAATCATGGTCGATGGTCTTCCCAGGATAATTGGTCAGCACAATGGGGTTGTCATTGCAGCGAAGGAGGAGTTCGGAATAAAAGTGTACGTTACCATCACCGGCACCGAGATCAAATCAGGGCGGGTTACGGACGTGCGCGTGGCGGCTCTTGATCCACTTACGTTTACTGTTACGTTTGAAAACACGGGTAACGTCCAACTGCGACCGACGGGGTCGATCACGATCATCTCCCAACGGGGTGAGACGATGCGGAAGATTCCGATTGAGCAGTTTCCTGTTTTGCCCGGCGCAACCGCTGTTGTCACCGTGAAGGATACATCCAGTAAGCCGCTGCCGCCTGGGATTTATCTCGCCCGCGCCGCGATCGACTACGGCGGCGCCACCGAGGTCGGCGGACAACGTGCGTTCCGCGTGAAGTAACGGATATCACCCTCAGGAGCGACAAACGTCCAGTTGCCCGCTTTTATTGGTCCTTTCTTCGTGCGTCCGTATCGTCTACTGTGGTGTACGATATGGACACGGTTAAGCTCGGGCTGAAAGCCGCATTGATATGGGGAGGCATCGTCCTTCTGGTAAATCTGGTCTGCCTTGGCGCTGGCGTGGAAGTGCACGTCCTGTCCGGACTTAAGACGGTGGCGCCCGGAGAGTTTGTTACACACGTGTTCGCAGTGACTAACAGCGAAGCAGCCGCGGATACGTTTAATCTGAGTTACGACACCCCGAACGGATGGAGTTTACTCGGTGCCCCCCAAAATATTGCGCTCAAACCGGGCGAAGAGGGAACCCTGTTCATCACGATCACCGTTCCCGCGGGAGCGCCGGCGAAAACGTACACGATTACCGTACACGCCGTGTCTGCAACCAATCCGGCAATCAACCAGAGTGCGAGCGCACAAGTGAAGGTGAAGCCGGTCAATAAGGTAGTGATCATCCCTCCCGAGGGAAAGAGCGTTCCTCCCGGAGGTAAAGCGGCGTACGCGGTGACGATCGTCAATCAGGGGAATGCGCAGGATACGCTCCGAATCAGCGCGCAGTCGGCACATCAATTTCCGGTGACCGTCTCCGCGGATCAAATCAGCCTCACGCCCCAGGAAAGTCGCACGGTAACGATCACCGTCGCCGTCCCCACCGATGCCGCTCCAGGGCGAGATCTCCTCACTGTGTCCGTCCACTCCACCCTCTATTCTGGGGTCAAGGATGAGCAGGTATGGTTCACCACCATCCTGCCGCCCCCGCCCGAGGCAGTGGGCGGGACGTTGCTCGACGTGCTGTCAGCACAAGTGCAGTTTTCATTTAACCATAACTTGTTTACCAACGCCGTCAGCAGCGACTTGTATTTTTCCCTCGCTGGCAGTGTGTACGCCGGGTATTTCTCATCCACGTTGCACCTCGGGCCGCTGTTTGGCCCGGGAGCGGTCACAGTGAGTTCGTTTACCCTCACATACCGGAAGACGCCGGCCACGTACGTGGTTGGAGATACCTTTCTTCGCCTCACCGACCTGTTAAGCGTATACGGCCGCGGCGGAAGCGTAACCATCGACGCCGACAACTATCGAATCCGTCTCATCGGCGGTGGTGAGGATGCACAGACGCGATTCGGCGGGTTGCTATCCATCGGTCCCCAGCAGGCCAACTTCGGGATCGGTTACCTTGACAAGCGGGACCAGGCGACTCGGGCTGCAGCGTGGAGCCTGTCGGCAGCGGCAGAACCGCTCACCGACTGGACGATCCGCGGCGAGGGGGCGTTGGGGGTCAACGATGGGCGCACCAGTCGCGCGCTGTACTTCAACACCAAAATCGATACCACTCCGTACTTCCTGAGCGGGGAGGTATTCTCAGTGGGCACGTACTTCCCAGGTGACCGTGCTGATCAGGCCGGCATCTCCGTGTCGCAACGGTTGACCACCACCGATCTCTCCCTGCGTGCGTCGCTCAGTCATACGTGGGACAACGTCGTCGGTGACCCGCTCGTGCCAACAACGATCACTGACGACCTTGGGCTTAACTTTCAGTCCACCCCGCTTAAAGATGGGCCCACCATTACCGGTACGTGCGAGTTCACGTGGAAACGGGCGCCGGATCTCACCGCACAGAACGAGATTGACCGTCTCCTCGCGGTTGGACTGCAAAACACGACCGGCGCATTCCCGTACTCATTTTCTGGTAAGCTGTCCGATCAGCTCGACCATGCCGCTGCTACCTCCTACCGGACGCTGACGTTTAATGAGGGAATTGGGTTATCGACTGATGCATTCTCGTTGTACTTAAACCTCGCCCAAACCAAGAATCTCAACCTCATCACCGGGGCGACCCTGTCCACCAGCGACAACGTTTCCCTGCGGTTTCACGCGAAAAATTCCATTCACTCCGCCCAGATCAATCTGACGAACAGTACGGACACATTCAGCGTTTCGGTAACTGGCAATGTTCAGCTTCTCGATGCCCTCACCCTCGGGCTGACTGGGACTATCGGATGGGACAGAAACGATGCGAGTGCGGCCACGTTCCAGTGGGGGACGACATTTACATGGAGGTTTGATTTGCCCGTCCCGTTCCTTGTTACCAAGGGCAGGATCAGCGGGCGCGTGTTCATCGATGTCAACGGGAATGGTCGTTACGATCCGGGCGATCGCCCGGTTGCCGGCGCGATCGTGTCCACCCGCATTACCGAAGTGTCCACCGATGCGAGCGGATACTACCGATTCCCGCCGTGCGCACCGGGGACGTACACCATTACCATTAGCCATCTTCCGTCCGATACCGCGCCGCCAGCGTCATCGCCGCAGGTGACCGTTAAACCCGGGATTACTGCGGGAATCAACGTTCCGCTCGCTCCGATTGCTCATCTCGATGGGATCCTGTTCGATGACACTAACAAGAACGGGGTCTACGATCCCGGTGAAGGTGGGGTTGCTCAAGTGCGGATTCTCCTGTCCGGTGCGGGCAGCACCGCCGATACCGATACCGCCGCCACCGGCCGGTTCGAGTTTACTAACCTGACACCGGGGAAGTACACGGTGTCCGTCGACGATACCACCCTGCCGCCGCGGTTCACGTTCACCACTCCTAAGCAGGTGACGGTTACTATCACTCCGCAGACCGCACCGCACGTTGCAATCGGGGGGTACATCAAGCCGAAGCAGGTAGTGATCACGTTCCAGCCGCCAACCGCCGACTTTACCTATGCCCCGCAGCATCCCACCGCCGGTCAGCTCATGATGTTCGACGCGTCCAATTCGTTCGACTTTGACGGCAAGATCGTGGCGTACGCGTGGGACTTCAACGGGGATGGCAAGCCGGACGCCACCGGAGTAAAAGTCACCCACACCTTTACTGCAGCCGGGACATACAAGGTCACGTTGACCGTCACCGACAACGATGGTAATACCGACTCGCTCACGGATACGATCACGGTAAAGTGACCCCAGCATCCACCTACGGCAGCGGCAGTGCGCGTATATACGCGCGCATGATCGATCCGCTTCTGCGCGCACTTCGCCGCGAGATAACGTCGCTGTGCACGGCACATCGGATAGCTGATGCCATCGACATCGCCTGTGCTACCGGTGCCCAGTGCCGCAGTCTGCATGCCGCTGGGATTGTTACCACGGGAATCGACTTGTCCCCGGAGATGATTTCCGTTGCTCGTCGCCTCGGACCGCCCGAAATTCACTATGTCCTTGGTTCCGGCTTTTCATTGCCGTTTCCCGATAGCAGTTTCTCGGCGGTGATTCTCAGTTTATGTCTGCACGAACATCCCGCTCCTGACCGTGAACGGATGGTTGCTGAGGCCGTGCGGGTAGTGCGACCGGGCGGGATTGTAATTGTCGCTGAGTACTCGCGCCCGCGGCGCTGGAACTTCACATGGGGATTTATTCACGCGATCGAACGGATGGCGGGGCGCGATCATTTTCACAACTTTCGTGCGTTCGTACGCGCCGGCGGAATCGACGCGGTAGTTCCGCGCATTCCCCGGATCGAATCGCGATATTCCCTGTTCAATGGAACGATCGGGATCATCGTGGGGAGAAAGGATTGACCGTTCCATTGCCGAATACCTGAATAACAGGATCGGATTTACTTGACAATCCCTGCTTGCCCACTGTAACATACGGCGAGTCCGAGGGATAATAGCAAACAAGAACAGCTCAAGACTGGAGGGACTGGATGCTCGCATTCTTGGCAACGACGCTCGTGGCTTATGTCCTTTATCTCATTCTGACTATGTTTAGTGGACCGTTCGGACTGTGGAGCCTCAGCGAATTGATCGCGGGAGCGGTTCTATCTCTGATTGCTGGGGCGGTGGCATTTCGCGTTGCGTTTGCCAAAGAACGAGCGGGCGAGGCAAACATCTTTCGCATCTTTAACCCGGTGCGGTTTCTCAAGTTCTTGGTATATCTAATCGGCCCGTTTTTCTTTGCGATGGCCAAATCCAATTTTGACGTTGCCTATCGGATGATAACCGGAAAGATCCGGCCGGGCATCGTCAAGATCTCCCCGGGATTGAAGACTGACCTCGGGATTACCCTGCTTGCCAATTCGATCACCCTCACTCCGGGGACGCTGTCCGTGGACGTTGATGAGGAAAACGGCGATTTGTATGTGCATTGGATTAATGTGAAGAATCCGGAACCGTCGCCCGCCGAGGTGTGCGGTTCGTTCCCGGACTGGGCAAGGAGGATCGTGGAATGATCGTTGACCCGATCACGTTCTTCATCGTTGCCGCGTGTTTTCTGTTATTCATGATTGTCAGTATGGTGCGGCTCGGACTCGGTCCGACGACCGGGGATCGCATTGTCGCGTTGGATACGATTAACACCCTGGTGGTATCGGGGATGGTCGTATTAGCAGCGGCGTACGGCGAGGTGATCTTCGTCGACGTGGCAATCATCTACGCGTTGCTATCGTTTGTGGGCACGTTGTATGTGGCACGTTATCTGGAGGGCGGACTATGAACATCCTCATCTACGTATTGTTTGGCATCGGGCTTACGTTTAACGGACTTGGCTCGATTGCTCTGCTCCGGTTTCCCGACGTGTACACCCGCCTCCACGGTGCCACCAAGGCGACGACGTTCGGATCGATTTTTACCACCGCGGCGGTGATCGCGTACGGGTTTGCCCGCGGTGGTCCGGCATTCGACACGTTGGCCATCCATGCGATCATCGCGTTAATCGCGCTTCTCATCACCAACCCGACTGGCGCTCACGCTATCGCCCGGGCTACGTATCGGAGCGGGGTAAAACCGAAGTATGCGGTAGTGGATAAGTTGGAGGAGAAGAAATGACCGTTCTACAAGCCATTATTCAGGTGTTTATTCTTGTCATGATTCTCTCGGGTGGGATCCTTGCGGTGTGGCTGCGGGACCTACTGGCGGCGGTAATCGCCCTTGCTGGCGCGAGCTTGCTCGTATCGCTTGAGTTTTACATCCTGCAGGCGCCGGACGTGGCCATTGCCGAAGCCGGAATCGGGGCGGCGCTCACCACCGCGATTTACGTGATTGCCCTGCGCCGCACAAGCCGGAAGGAGAAAGAATGAAAAAGGCACTCGCGTTCTCCGTGTTTCTGTTTGCCGCTGCGTTTCTTCTGATGGCCGCTGCGCAGTTACGGCCATTCGGGGCACCGGTAAATCCGGTGATGGATGATTACTTCATCAACCACGCCCAGGCGCAGGTGTCGGCGAACAACGTTGTGACATCAATTGTGTTCGATTACCGTGGCTTTGACACGTTGGGCGAGGCGACAGTGTTGTTCTCCGCTGTGGTAGGGGTTGTTGCCCTGTTTCGCAAGCTGCGGGAGGATGAACGATGAACGGCGAGATGTCAGTGATTGTACGCACAATAACGCGGTTCCTGTACGGACTTACTGTTATTTTTGGTTTTTACGTGATCATGCATGGGCACCTCACTCCGGGCGGTGGATTCCAAGGGGGATCAGTGGTAGCGACCGCGTTTGCCCTCCTCGTGGTGGCGTTTGGGGTGGCGGGGATCAAGGGAAAGCTAAACGCACACGTTCTCCAAAATTTGGAAGAACTAGGCGCACTGGCGTTTATCGCCCTCGGGTTTATCGGGATCGGCACGTCGTTCTTCTACAATGTCATTGCTAATTCGGGATCGATCTTTGGTGCTCACACCCCGATCGGTCCCAACGCGGGAATCCTGAACACCGGTGGCACGCTTCCATGGATGAACTGGGCGGTGGGATTAAAAGTTATGACCGGTCTAGCGAGCGTGGTGTTGGTAATGCTTGTTGGTGCGCGTGGCGAGGAGGAAAAACGATGATCGGAAACTTCCCGTACATCGTCGCGATCCTGCTTGTAATCCTCGGGATTTACGTCTTGTTGTTCAAGCGTAACTTGATCAAGATCGTGATCGGGATTGACCTTGTGGAAACCGGGGTAAATCTGTTCTTAGTCACACTGGGGTATCGGCAGGGGGGGATCGCCCCAATCTACACGTACGCTCCCAAGGCAAAGCCAATGGTGCTCCCCACCCCACAGGCGCTGACACTGACAAGCATCGTGATTGGATTAGCAACGACGGCGCTATTGCTGTCATTTGCTATCTTTATTTATCGCCATTATAAAACTCTGGACGTAAACAAAATAAAGGAGCTTCGCGGATGAATGCACTCATTTTCAACGCTCCGGTGCTGTTGATCGCGATTCCACTGGTGGGCGCATTCGCCGTCCCGTTGATCGGACGGATTAGCGTGCCGTTACGCCGCATATTCACCGGGTTGATTGCGCTTCTGACGACAGCGTGCGCCGGGTTGGTGGCGGCGCACGTGTTCACCGCTGCCGCCCCGATTACCTACGTGCTCGGGGGAACGGCGACACTGCCGTCGGGGATGCACTTCCCGATTAGGATCATTCTCGAAGTGGACGGAATGAGCGCGTTCATGGTGATTTTGACAGCGCTTGTCCTCGTCACCGCGATTTTCTATAGCTTTCCGTACTGGCGGCGGCGCTCCGGCGGCAATATGTACGAGGCGTTACTCCTTCTGCTGGGGGCAGGAATCTTCGGGATGGAATTAACCGGTGATATGTTCAACTTTTTCGTGTTCCTGGAGATCACGTCGATCGCTGCGTGCGGGCTGATTGGGTTCCGCGTATGGCAAGGCAGATCGCAGGAGGCGGCGTTTAAGACGATGACCCTGTACACCATATCCGGGCTGTTCGTTCTCCTGGCGATCGGGTTGCTGTACGGCGAGTATGATGGGCTGAACATCGCGTATTTGGCGGCGCATATCGGCAGTAGCATGATCGATAAGGTCGCCCTTGGGCTGTTGCTCACCGCGTTAGCGATGAAGGCGGGTGCGGTTCCGATGCACATGTGGGCCCCAGACGCGTACGGCGAGGCACCGGCCCCGATCGCAGCGGTGTTGGTCGCCAACTCGCAAGCGAGCCTGTACGGCCTGTTCCGGGTGTTGTTCACCCTGTACGGGCTGACAATCAGTGTCACCGCACTGGGATGGATTTTGATTACGCTCGCCCTCCTCACGATATTCGTCGGCGTGACGATGGCGTTGATTCAGAGCGACATCAAGCGACTGATCGCCTACGGTGCCGTGTCCCAGATCGGGTACATGCTCCTCGGAGTCGGGGTCGGATTGGCGACAAGCGCCGGGCAGCCGCCGTTCGGATTGGTGGCGATGCAGGGAGGAATATTCCACATGATCAACGACGCTGCCTGCGTCGGACTGTTGTTCCTGTCCGCCGGGGCTGTGATCCGGGCCGCGGGCACGCGTAACTTAAATCAAATGGGCGGACTGGGGCATGATCTGCCGTGGACTGCCGTGTTCTTCATGATCGGGTCGTTTGCGCTCGCTGGGATTCCACCGTTCAACGGGTTTGCATCCAAATTGATGATCTATGAGTCCACGTTCCGCTACAGCCCGATTTTGGCGGTGATCGCCATCCTCGGGAGCATCCTCCTGCTTGCGGTGTTCGTGAAGGTGTTCCAGGCCGCATTTCTCGGGCCGCGGTTGGCCGCGCCAGCGGCACGGCCGTCGGGATGGATGTTTGCCGCCATGGGCACGCTGGCCGTGGTGGTGATCGCGTTCGGTCTATTCCCCGGGTTCTTTGTGCACACGATCGTGACGCCGGCGGCGAAAGCGTTGTGGATGGGCCGGGACGCGTACATCGGCGCAGTGATGGGAGGTTGACGTGAACGCGATCAATACGGGATTCGGCATATGGAGTCCGGTTGTATGGACGCTTCTGTTTCTGGGAGCGCTCGGGATCGGGTTCTGGATCTGGAACGCTGGTCGCAAGGACTACAAGAAAAACTCCGATCAAACAAAGCCGTTCCTTGCGGGAAACGAAGAACCGGATCCGGCACGACTGCATGTGCGCGGTGACCATCTGTATTGGGGGATGACCGCGGGGTTGCGCGCTTATTACGATCGCATCCGCGCGTGGCACACTGGGATTTTGTCCGACTACTTCGCATGGTTCATCGGCGTCCTCGCGGTGGTGTTCATCGTCATCGGGCTGCTGAGGTGAGATGAGATGGCGCTGCCACGGTCGTTCAAGAAAGCGTTATGGGTATTTCACGTCGCGACCGGGTCGTGCAACGGCTGCGATATCGAGATCGTCGCCGCCCTCACCCCGCGCTACGACACTGAGCGGTTCGGGATCATGCTCACCGGGACGCCGCGCCATGCTGACGTTCTCCTTGTTACCGGACCGGTGACCCGTCCGATGCTGTCCCGCCTCAAGCGGATCTACGATCAGACCCCCGATCCCAAGGCAGTCGTCGTTGTGGGCGGCTGCGGCTCGACCGGCGGGGTGTTCTACGAGTCGTACAACGTGCAGGGCCCGGTGGACGAGGTCGTGCCCGTTGCGGTATACGTGCCGGGATGCCCGCCGCGGCCCGAGGCGATCATTGATGGGGTGGTCAAAGCGGTGGCCCACTTGGAACAAGCGGGGGTGAGCAAATGACCCCGGATGAGATTCTGACCGCCTTCAACGAGAAATTTGGCGCCGTGATCACGGACTCCCACGTGGTTGAACGCAACGTGGGCACAATCGCAGCGCGCCCGGTATACGACGTGTGGATCGAGGTTCCGCGTGACCAACTGCATACCGCGGTCATGCACCTGTGCGAGCAGTTCACGCCGCATCTGTCGGTGATCTCCGGAGATGACCTCGGCGAGGCGGTGGCGTTCAACTACCACTTCACCGCCGGATGGGGTGAGCGCTACGGCGAGATCACGTTCACGATCCGCACCCGCGTGCCCAAGGACGATTTTCGCCTTCCCACGATTACCGACGTCCTTCCCGGGGCCCTGACCTCGGAACGGGAAAAGCAGGAATTTTACGGGATCACGATCGAAGGGATCCCCGACGGACGCAACCTATTTCTTCCCGAAGGCGCGACGATCCACCCGTGGCGCAAGGACCTGGAGGAGGAGACGCAGAAGTCCGTGAAGCGCCTCGTCAAGTGGGAGGAACGCAATGGATAGCGACAAGATCAACCTCGAACTCGGGTGTACGACGTGCACCACCCAAACGACGTACTCGGTCCCGATCGGTCCGGTGCATCCCGCGCTCAAGGAGCCGATCCAGTTCACGTTCCGCCTGTCCGGGGAACGGATCGTCGGGGTGGACATCAAGCCCGGCTATGCCCATCGCGGAATCGAATACATGGGGATGAAGCGCAACCTGATTCAGGTTCTGTATTTGGCAGAACGGATCTGCGGAATCTGCTCGATCTCCCACCCCCTCGCCCTCACCCAGGCGGTGGAGAACGCCGCCGGCATCGAGGTCCCGCCGCGGGCGCAGTACATCCGCACGATCATCGGGGAGCTGGAGCGGATCCATTCCCACTTGCTGTGGGCCGGAGTCGCGGCGCACGAGCTCGGGTTCGACACCCTGCTTCACCTCGTGTGGAAGGTGCGGGAGAAGGTGATGGACCTTTTGGAGCAGCTCACCGGCAACCGCGTCGATTACGCGATCCCGATCTACGGTGGGGTGCGGCGCGACATCCCGGACGAGAAGGCCGGACTTGCCTATGAGGCGCTCAGTTATTACAAGAATTTACTGCAGGACATGATCGACGCGTTTCTTCACGACAAGTCGGTCGCGATGCGAACCAGCAACGTCGGGGTGCTTACCTACGACGATGCAGTCGCCCTGTGCGCTGTCGGCCCGACGGCGCGGGCATCGGGGGTGAAAAAGGACGTGCGCCAGGACATGCCGTACCTCGCGTACGCGGACATGGACATCAGTGCGATCACCCCGGAGGATTACGGCAAGCCGGCAGTGGGGGACGTGTTCGACAACATCGTCGTCCGCCTCCTCGAGGTCGATCAATCGATCAAGATCATCGAGCACTGCCTGGAGCACATGCCTGCAGGCGAGCTCACGTCGATCCCCAAGGTAGCGGCCCTGCTTGCGGTCCTGAAGAAGGCGGACGGAGAGGGGATCGGCCGCCATGAGGCACCGCGCGGCGAGGTGTTCCACTACATCCGGTTGGAAGCAGGAGTGGAAGAGCCGG
Organism: uncultured Thermotogae bacterium; assembly: GCA_964540085.1. GTDB lineage: Bacteria > Bipolaricaulota > Bipolaricaulia > UBA7950 > UBA9294 > S016-54. The sequence goes on along the minus strand of CAZILO010000001.1, from coordinate 19,328 downwards.
TGGCGTGGAAGGTGAAGGCGCCAACCTATTCCAACCTCATGGCGTGGGTGCCGAAGTTCATGGGGGACGAGATTGCCGACATCCCGATCATCGCGGCGTCGATCGACCCGTGCATGTGCTGCCTCGACCGCGCTACCCTCGTCGATCAGGACGGAGGCGAGGCGGTTAAGCTGAAGGAAGAACTTGTTAAGCTGTCGCGAGAAAAAACAAGGAGGATGTGCGGATGACTGTGGGAATCGCAACCGCTGTTTGGGGTGGCATCGTTGTTCTGTTCGGAAGCGGGCTGCTCGGATTGGTGTACAAGGGATTCGACCGCAAGCTCGCCGCCCACATGCAGGGGCGGATCGGTCCGCCGTTGCGTCAGCCGTTTTACGATGTTACCAAGCTGATGATCAAGGAGAACATCGTCCCTGACCACGCCGTCACGTGGCTGTTCAACGGAATGCCGGTGGTATCCCTCGCGGCAGTGGCGACCATCCTGTTCTACCTTCCTCTCGGTGGGTTCGCGCCCCTGTTCTCCGGATACGGGGATCTAATCCTCGTGCTGTATCTGCTCGCCGTTCCCGCGCTGGCGATGATGATCGGCGGATTTGCCGCTGGGTCGCCGTACGCCACCGTGGGGGCACAGCGTGAAATGGTGATGTTGATGAGCTACGAGTTCCCGTTAGCAATAACGTTGGTGAGCATCGCGTGGCGGTTGGCGACTATCCTGCCCGGAGCGCACACGTTCTCCCTTGCGGTCATCGCCGCACATCCGTTATGGGGAATGGTGGGACCGCTCGGAGTGATCGGGCTCGTGCTTCTTCTGATCTCGCTCCTCGTCGTCACGCCGGCCGAGTTGTCCAAGATCCCGTTCGATATTCCGGAAGCGGAGACCGAAATCGCCGGTGGACTCCTTGCCGAGTATTCCGGGCGCAACCTGGCAATGTTCTACCTCGCTGATGCGGTTAAGATGATCGTGATGTCCGCCCTTGTCGTCGCGCTGTTCATCCCGTATGGAATCGCCGCTCCGCTCGGACTCACCGGCGCACTGGGGGCGTTCATCGACGCGTTATTCTTCCTCGTGAAGATATTCGTGGTTATCTTCTTCGCGGTGATTGTGGTGCGAGTCGGGTTTGCCCGGTTGAAGGTCGATCAGGTGGCGCGGCTGTTCTGGCTGCCGATGACCGCGATGGCGCTTTTGGGCATGATCTTTCTCGCGCTCGATCGGATTCTGTGAGAAGGGGGAACTGTGATCTTCGCGACACTCATCAAGCAGCTGCTGCACAAGCCGGCTACCAACCCATTCCCGGTTAAGTACATGCCGAAGTCGGTCACCGGGTTGTTGGGAAGGGTGGCGCGCGGTGAGGCGCGGATCAATCCGCCGGTGCCGGTGCCGACCGACCTCCGCGGCAAGCTCACCTACGATCGTGACAAGTGCATCGGCTGCCAGCTGTGCATCAAGGTCTGTCCGGCAAACGTGATCATGTTCAAGCCCGACGAGAAGAAGATTCGCATCCACGTGGCGCGGTGCACGTTCTGTCACCAGTGCGTGGACATCTGCCCCACCGGAGCGCTCGGGCTGAGCACTGAGTTTCTCCTCGCTGACACCGACCGGTTTTCACCCAACCTGATCGTCGAATAGATAGTATCGTGTCGCCGGGCAGTGGGAGCATGTAGAAAACCGTTCACAATCGATACATTTCGAACCGCACGGGGCGACATCGCCCTTCTGTTCGGGAATGCGCAACGAGTAGCTTCCGGGGTAAGCGGGATGATCTGTCTTGTAGACTGCGGCCCGGTGTAGCCCCAACGTAAGCGTGGGCTCATCGGCGACGAGTTTGATCCACCACTCGCGATCGGGAGGAAAGTAAAACACGCCCACGAGCATCGTACCGAACGCGGCGATGAAGTGAACGTACGGACAGTTCTTGTACTGATCGGCAACCCGTGCTGCTATCTCCGGAGCTGGTGCCTCGCCGATGAGGAGGTAGGCAGTCATACGACCTCGACGAACGCGCGTTTGCCCACCTGAATCAAGTGCGGCGGCGAAAACGGGAGATCGTAATCGAGCGACGTCACCTTATCACCGTCAATTCGCACCCCGCCCTGGGAGACCACCCGCTTTGCCTCGCCGCGGCTGTTGACCAGCCCGGTGGCAGCGAGAAGGTCAACGATCCAGATCGTACCGTCGTCTTTTATCAGTGACCGATCAATCTGCACCTGCGCGACCTCACTTGGGCGCTCGTGACGGATGTGAATCCGGTCGAACTCGTCCCGGGCGGCATCGGCCGCCTCCGTCCCGTGGTACATGCGCACGATCTCCCACGCCAGCTTCCGCTTCGCATCGCGGGGCGCAAGATCACGGTACTCATCCTCGGGGACGTCGGTCAGATAGAAGAAGTAATCGGAGATCAGCTCGTCGGGGATCGCCATCAGCTTTCCGAACATCTCCGTCGGCGGCTCGGAGATCCCGACGTAGTTTCCCACCGACTGGCTCATCGCCCGCGTCCCGTCCGTCCCGATCAGAAGCGGCACGGTGAGGACGACTTGCGGGTCCTGCCCGTACTCGCGCTGGATCTCGCGACCGACGAGGAGGTTGAACAGTTGATCGGCGCCACCAAGTTCAATGTCAGCGTGGATCGCCACTGAGTCGTACGCCTGGGCGAGCGGGTAGAGGAATTCGAGGATGCTGATCGGCCGATTCTCGGCAAACCGCTTTGCGAAGTCATCGCGCTCGAGCATGCGGGCAACGGTGTACTTGGCGGTGAGAGTGATCACATCGGCGAACGTCAGCTTTCCCAGCCATTCCGAGTTGTAGCGAACCTCGGTACGATCGGGATCGAGGATCTTGAACGCTTGCTCCTTGTACGTCGCCATGTTGCGGGCAATCTCATCAGCGCTCATCAGCGCCCGCGTCGAGGCGCGGCCGGACGGATCACCGATCCTGCGGGTGAAATCGCCGACAACGAGGACGCCAGTGTGGCCGAGGTCCTGAAACTGGCGCATCTTGCGGAGTGGGACCGAGTGTCCCAACGTCAAATGGGGAGCGGACGGATCGATCCCGAGCTTCACCCGGAGTGGTTGTCCTGACTCATCGGAGCGGCGGAGCTTCTCCACCAACTCTTCCCGCGGGATCAGATCCGCCGCGCCGGCGGCGAACTCATCGACAACTTTCTCGTAGTTCATGTTACGTGCGCACGACCGACACGATGCGGTCATCCTCCTCGAGCTGGATCAGCCGCACTCCGCGCGCGTAACGACCGTAGGTGTTGATGTCGCCGGCGAGGATGCGGATCACCTTCTGCTCGGTGGTGATGATAATCTCGTCCTGGTCGGAGACGATCCCGATCGACACGAGCGGCCCGGAGTCGCGGTCGAGCTTGATCCCGAGCACTCCCTTCCCACCCCGGCCCTGGAGCGGAAAGTCGACGAGGGACACCCGTTTTCCGTAGCCACGCTCCGTAACCATCAGGAGTTTCTTGTCCATCGTGATGTCCCGCTCGATCGGAGCCATTCCGATCACCCGATCCCCCTCTTCGAGCCGGATTCCGATCACCCCGCGTGATGGGCGCTTGGTCAGGCGCACCTCGCTCTCGCGGAACCGGATCGTCTTGCCATGATGGGTGGCGATGATTACCTCTCCGTCTCCCGTGGTGGCGGCGACATCGACAAGGTGATCGTCCTCGTCGGCGTTCAACGCGATGATCCCATTTACGTGCGAGTTGGCGTAATCGCGGAGGCGATTGCGGTTGACGATTCCGTTCTCGGTCGCCATCAGACAGTACCACCCTTCCACCTCGGAAAAGTCAGACACCGGCAAAATCGCTCGCACCATCTCATCCTGGTCAAGCGCGATCAGACTGCGCAGATTTTTCCCCACCGAATCGCGTTTGCCCGACGGGAACCGATATCCCTGTGTGCGGTACACGCGACGGCGGTCGGTGAACAGGAGGATCTCGTCGCGTGCGTTTGCCAGCGCACAGCAGGAAATGTAATCGTCATCCTTGGTGCGCTGGCCGATTACCCCCTTGCCGCCCCGTCCCTGGCTGCGAAATTCCTGGGCCCGCGGTGCATTGGCGTAGCCGCGACGCGTGACGGACACCATTAAATCGTAATCTGGGATCAGATTGATGAAGTCGACCTCGCCGTCATCATCAGTGATCAGGGTGCGGCGCTCGTCGGCGTGCTTATCCGCCACCGCGCGCAACTCACGCTTGATCGTCTCATCGAGGAGCTCCTCGCTCCCGAGGATCTTTTCATATCCCCCAATTTCCTCCAGCTTTTCCTTGTACTCGGTGTCGATTTTATCCCGTTCCAGACCAGTCAATTGTGATAGGCGCATCTTGAGAATGGCGTCGGTCTGCTCATCGGAGAGGTCGAGCTCTTCCTTCAGATGGGCAGCGGCAGTCGCGGAATCCTTGGCCGCGCGCAGCAGTTCGATCACGCGTTCGATGTTCGTCAGCGCCTTGATGTACCCGGCGAGGATGTGGGCGCGGGCGCGTGCCACCTTCAGCCGATGCTCGGTACGACGCCGCACTACCTCGCGGCGGAAGTCAATGAACGCGTTCAGGATCTCCTTCAGGGACAGAGTACGGGGATTGCCGTCGAGGATGACGAGAAACACCGCAGCAAACGTGCGCTCGAGTGGGGTGAACTTGTACAGCCGGTTGAGGATGACATTGGGGTTGGCAGAGCGTTTCAACTCGATGACGATCCGCAATCCGTCGCGGTCTGACTCGTCGCGTAAGTCCGATATTCCCTCGATTTCACCGGCGTGGACCTTGGCCGCGATTGTCTCCACCAGTGATGATTTTCGCACTTGGTATGGGATCTCGGAGATGATGATTCGATCGTCCTCGATCGTCGCTTTTCCACGGACGGTGATCTTTCCGGTTCCAGTGCGGTACATCTCTTCAATCCCGGCCCGTCCCATAATGATCCCGCCGGTGGGAAAGTCAGGTCCGGGGATAAACTGCATCAGATCACGTACCGCTGCCTCGGGATGGTCCATCAGATGGATAGTACCATCGATCAACTCGCCCAGGTTGTGGGGCGGGATCTGGGTCGTCATCCCGACCGATATTCCCCATGCCCCGTTCATCAACAGATTGGGAACCTTGGCCGGGAGGACGACCGGCTCCTTGAGGGAGTCGTCGAAGTTTGGTACCCACTCGACCGTTTCTTCGTTGAGCTCCTCGAGGAATTCAGTCGCGATTGGGGTGAGGCGTGCCTCGGTATAACGCATCGCTGCCGGGACGTCCCCGTCGATCGAGCCGAAGTTCCCCTGCCCGTCGACGAGCGGGTAGCGGTAGGAGAACGGCTGCGCCATGTTGACCATCGTGTCGTAGATCGCCGCGTCCCCGTGGGGATGGAATTTCCCCATCACTTCTCCCACAATGCGGGCCGACTTCTTGTGCGCCTTGCCCGGAGTGAGGCCGAGTTCATGCATCCCGTACAAAATCCGGCGTTGTACCGGCTTTAAACCATCACGCACGTCGGGGATCGCACGACCGCGGATCACGCTCATCGCGTAGTTGATGTACGACTGCTCCATCTCCTCTTCGATGAACGTCTTATCAATCCGTCCCATTAGTTACACTCCTATCGAAATCCAGAATATATAAAGGATACCGAAATCCCCGTAACCCCGCAAACGAGGTCAGGGCATGCATTCTGTTTTTATTGTGGCAGAGTTTATCTCCGGCATTGGTTTTCCTTCAGACACGGCCGGCGCAGACGAGCTACGCCATTACGGCATGCAACACTCGGGGCGTTGGTTTTTAACTCTCACGGCGGCGAGATGCGCCCCTAACCATGAAATGGCTTTTTGCGGACGCTCTCTGATTGTACGTCCAACAACAGGTTGCCACGGCTATCGGTCATTATCATCACGGTGTTGTACGCATCCGCGCTGGTGAATCGATCCACTATTACTCCCGTTATTCCCACTATTGATGTCAACGCATATTTCCAGGTCATGGTTTGCGCAGTTTTGTCCCAAACGCCGGTCCAGTACCCCGTGTTGCCGTTAGAATCATACGTCCACATCTGATATATGTCTTTTTGCGAATCATAACGGAGAAGGCTCAGGCTCTCCTGGTGTTCGCTGAGAGACACCATCTGAAGGAATTTCCTGTTAAGGAACAAACTGACTTGGACGATCGTGTGTTGTTGTTCACCGCTGGGCACCCATACACAGGGATTGATGACTGCGCTTGATTGCCAAGCTCCCAGGTATCGATCTAACGCCCCAATGTTCGCCGGCTGCGACGCGGGCTGGGCGACAACAACCGCCGATATAGCCAGTACAACCACGATTAATACCAGCGCCGTTCTTTTCATGTTGTCATCACTTCCCCACTATAGTCTGTCATTAGTATACGTCAATGGTGCCCGCTGCGTTATCGTTGGTCGATCTCGTAGCGCATGATGAGCTTGCTCTGCGACGGGTGCGCCCGTACTGTGAACCCCGCGCGTGCGAACATGCGGGGCAGGCCCATGTAGACTGACACGGGAGGAAGACGGTCCGAACGCGGAATTGTCGGGTAGGCTTCAACCACTTTACCGCCGTGCGCTTTTACGTAATCCACCGCGCCGCGAATCAACTCCTGCCCTATTCCCATCCCGCGGTATTGCTTTGCTACATACAGGCAGACGATCGACCACACTGGGACGTCGTCCAGCCGCTTCAGGACCGGTGAGCGCTCAAGTGCTCCGTACCGCTCGCGCGGCGCGACCGCACACCACCCAACCGCCATTTCGTCCAGATAGGCAAGGATTCCCGGAACCTCTCCCGCTGCGACGATCGCTTTCATTGCCCGGCGGTTCCCTTCCCCTTGTTGTTCTTTGAACTGGCGCCGTGTCAACCGCCACCACATGCACCAGCAACCGCCGTAGGCACCGTGTTCACCGAACAGTGCCTCAAAATCGGCCCACCGCTTCAGTGTGAGTGGATAAAACGTAAGATTAGCGACACTCCGATTAGCGGCTTAGCGGCCGGCATTTATCCCCCCGTTTGCCCCTTGTCATCATTCAGCTGCGTTACCTTGAATCCCTGCGGCACCGCGTGCGCTCCTTCCCACACAACTTTGCGAAAGTCGTCGGGGTCGGTGTTCCCTTCGCTGTTTATCAACAACACTTGTGACTCCGGCCCCAGTCCCAGCCGGTCCCGAAGCGGCGCCAGTTCAGGGCGTTGCATGATGAACGACAGCACTCCCAGCGTCACCGCCCCTGATTCTCCGGACACGATGAATGGGTCACCGGCGAGCGGCACCGCGTACATCCGCATTCCCCGTGCGGCGACGAAATCGGGGCAAGACACAAACACATGGGCACAGTCCCACAGGACATTCCACGCAATCGGGTTGGGACGGCCGCATGCAAGGCCAGCCATGATCGTGTTTAAGTCGCCTTCGATCTGGTACGGCTTTCCATCTCCAATCCGTGCCGATTCGAACAGACAGGCAGCGTTCGTTGGTTCGACGATGGTAATCAGTGGGGCGTCGGAGCCAAACAGGTTGCGGTAGAACGCCACTCCGGCGGCGGACAGCGATCCCACGCCCGCTTGGAGAAAGACGTGCGTTGGCTTGATTATCCCCTGGGCCGCCAGTTGTTCCTGCGCCTCGGAGAACATGGTGGTATAGCCCTGCATTATCCACACGGGAATGTCCTCGTATCCCTCCCACGCCGTGTCGGATACCAGTTGCCAGCCGTGCTCACGGGCGTCGTTTTTGATCTGCTCGACGGCGGCATCGTAATTGCCATCAATCACGACGACCTCGGCGCCGTACCCCTTGATCGCGTCGATCCGCGCTTGTGCTGTCCCGTTGGGAACGTAGATGACGGCGCGATGCCCGAGCTTGTGCGCCGCCCACGCTACGCCACGACCGTGGTTGCCGTCAGTGGCGGTGGCAAATGTGATCACCCCTAGTTTGGCGTGTGCCTCGGGCGAGGTGAGCTCAGCGAATGATACGTCGGATGACGCCAGTCCAAGCTTGGCGCGGAGCACGTTGTAGATCGCAAACGACCCGCCTAACACCTTAAACGAGTTGAGGGCGAGACGCTGCGACTCATCCTTGACCCAAATACCGCCGAGTCCGAGCATCGCTGCGAGACGGTCAAGGCCCTTCAGTGGGCTAATGCGGTATCCCGGAATCTGGGCGTGAAACTTGCGCACAGTTTGCGGCACCCCACGGGGGATTACGCGCTCGGCCCACTCGCTGTGGGCACACGACCATGCGCGGTGGTTAATGATCCAATTGATCGATTCCATCGCTATCACTCTCCTGGAGACCTTATGGTAGGCCCAATGCCGCGGCGTTACAACGCGGTCGCACTGCACACCGCCGCGCTGCCATTGACTGCAGTCTAGGAGTCTAGATTATTTCCGCTGTTCGCCAGGTGACCGTGACCGATCGATTTGTGGTATAATAAAAACAATATGAAAGGGCAAACCCGACGAAAGTCGGGGGCGCAAAGTCACGGGTCTAAAGGAGGTGCCTATGACAGCCGGACTACCGAGATCAGCAAAATCGTTAGCCATCGTGTTCTTCATGGTCGCTATTCTCTCTCTGAGCGCGGTCGTCGCCATCGGAGAAGACGTGCAGACCGCTTCATACACGCAGACTGGTTCATACACGTTGGACAGCGTGTTAACCCGGGTTACGGGAACCACGCTTCTTCCCCCCAACGCGCAGTTCATGCTCGTCGTCACGATTACCGGAGCAGTGGACGCAGGGGTGGTGACTCCCGCGGACGTGGACGCTCTCCTCGACATCGCGTTGTGGGGGTCTATTACCGACGTACATCAGGCCAAGTTCGCCGCTCAGGCGATCAGCTCTGTCCTCGATCTTATGCTTACCAACCACATCGGGTTCAACGCGGCGCAATCTTACCTTGAGACAGCGATCACGACCGGGGACATTGCCAAGATCCCCATGGCGCGATCAGGCATGAGCCAGTATGGGATTCAAACCGCGATCTTACAAACAGCCGACAAGTTCAGTTACAGCCAAGACGACATGCAGGCTGTGCAAACGAAGGTGGGTGAGGTAATAAAGGCTGGTGTCCCCGCGGGGATCGCCCTCAGGACGGTGATCAGCCTTATCCGCACCGGTGCGACACCGGATGATATCCTCGCTGCGCTTGATGAACTGACAACGTCGATTGCACAGGGGACCTCCCCCGGGCAGGCGGCAAATGGAGCCGCAGCTACCGGGGACAAGGGTCAGCATCCACCGTCAAGCTGTGGGAAAGTAGGCCATAACGGCAATGAACACCCCGGTCCCAACTCGCATCCCTGTCCTCCGAACAAGGGCAAAAAACATCATGGCTCCGATAACGATAATGGCAAAAAATAGCAGTTGTAGGTAAGGCTGCGCCCTGCTGCTGCATCCGCCACAGCAGGGCGTTCATTTTCGGATTCAACAAACCGGTTATATACTTATTCGACCCGGACAAGAAGAAGGCCGGCGTCCCGGAGGTACAATTCTCCCTCTCCTATTCTGAACTTAACACCATCAGTGAGGAGGAGCGTGCCCACCGCTGCGGTAATGACGCTCCGCTCGAATTCGGGCATACGCCGCCAGACTTGGTCAGCGGTCAAATCGACGCTGGGTTCGTTATCACGGGGTTTTACGAGGACACGTTTCCCGGCGCGCTAATTTCCGACTATTGCGACTCGGTTATCTTTACCCGACCCGCACTGTGAAGCAGTGACCCGTATTTGTTTTGGCTGTGTAAGTCGGTTATACTGGCGTTAGTAACGGGTTAAACTGCGTTTCCATTGCGTAGTGTGAGCGAATTTCAACCAATATCCGCCCGTAAGGAGGAGGCGACTATGATGAATGATGTATCTGAAAGTAGCGTTGTGGTTTCC
>CAZILO010000001.1:0-9369 GCA_964540085.1 uncultured Thermotogae bacterium | reverse complement strand
TAAGGAGGAGGCGACTATGATGAATGATGTATCTGAAAGTAGCGTTGTGGTTTCCTTCTATGGGGGATGTAGCGCAAATCTCACTGCGATCTAGATCGCTACTTAAGTAGACTCCATACGGTTTTGTAACCGGCTGTGTTTCCGCAGCTGTGTGCTGACCCTCCCAACCACGCCTACAAAATACAAGTCGGAGCGGATTACGAGCGTCAACAGTTTAAATGTAAGTAAAGAACCCCACAGCAAGCTGTTGGGTATCCAACGGAGGTCTTTCATGAATATCAATATACCTACAGGGTTCACGATGCGTCCAGCAGCGATGGACGATCTGGAACAAGTTGTGGCCATGCTTAATGCGTGTTCAATGCATCTTCTTGGCGTACGGCAACACGATGCTCACGACCAGGAAGTAGACTGGAGAACACCGCTGTTCAACCTGGAAACGGACACCCGGGTTGTGGTTGCTCCAACGGGGGAGATCGTCGGGTATGCCGAGATCTGGGATATCGATGCGCCCCATGTTCGCGTTTACAGCTACGGTAGGGTCCATCCCGACTATCGTGGTCGCGGAATCGGCACTGCCCTAGTGGTGTGGGAGGAACAACGTGCTCGGATGGCAATTTCGGCGGCGCCGCCGGGAGCGCAGGTGTCACTTGCGCAGAGCGTGAATTCACGGGATGAAACCGCGCAGGCGTTACTGCGTGCGCACGGGTTCAAGATTATCCGCCACTTCTGGCGCATGGAGATCGTTCTTGATGATGCTACTACTCCCGCTCCGCAGTGGCCGGACGGCATAACGGTGCGTACGTTCGATCCCGCGCACGATCTGCTCGCGGTCGTTACCGCCTTTCGTGATGAGTTCAAGGATCACTGGGGGTTCATCGATAGTCCGCTGGAGCAGGAACTGAAGCAGTGGGAACACTGGATTACTGCGAACAAGAACTTCGATCCGACGCTGTGGTACTTGGCAATGGACGGGGATAAGATCGCGGCGATGGCGCTGTGTTGGCCGAAAGATCCGGAGGATTCCGATATCGGCTGGGTGGAAATCCTCGGTGTGGGGCGGCCGTGGCGGCGGCGCGGGCTGGCGACGGCATTGTTGCACCATGCGTTTGCCGAGTTCGCCCGTCGGGGAAAACACAAGGTGCGGTTGGGAGTGGATGCCACCAGCTTGACCGGGGCCAATCGTGTTTACGAACGAGCGGGGATGCACCCGACGCAGCAGATGGACGCCTATGAAAAGGTGCTCCGTCCCGGCGTTGATCTCCGTCGGCAGACGCTCGACGACGACGCGCTGTAAAGACGAATCGGCGTGGCATGCGGTGAACCCCTGCCGGAAGTTTATTTTCGGATCGGAGACGCGGTGCGGGCAACCGCACCGCGTCATCTCTGTCCACTCCAGTGATTGATTACGGAAAGATGCCGCGATCGCGGTACACCTTGGTGAGCCGCGAGAACGCCACGATGTACGCGGCGGTGCGCCAGTCGGTGGCGAATTTCTGCGCCTGTTCCCGCACGCGGTCATACGCGGCGATCAACCGCTTGTGCAGTTTGGTGTCTACCTCTTCCAGCTCCCAGAACTCGCTGCGCTTGTTCTGCAGCCACTCGAAGTAGCTGACCATCACCCCGCCGGCGTTGCACAGCACGTCCGGGATCAGATCAATCCCTTTTTCCTGCAAGATGCGATCCCCATCCGGATCGGTCGGCCCGTTTGCCCCTTCGGCGACCAGGCGGACGTTAAGCAACGGCGCGGTCGCGGCGGTAATTTGGTTTTCCAATGCGGCTGGGATGAAGATATCGGCGTGGGTTCCCAGGAACGCGTGATGATCGATCGGCTCGGCGTCCGGATACCCCTGAATACCGCGGTGGGCACGCGCGTATTCCTCAAGAGCGGCGACATCAATTCCGGTTTGGTTTGCCACCGCACCGGTGGCGTCCTCAACGGCGACCAGCCGGGCGCCGTACTGGTGCAGCAACCGCGCTGCCCAGCCACCGACGTTCCCAAACCCCTGCACGATGTAGGTAGCGCTGGACAGATCAAATGAATGATCCTTGGCCCATTGCTCGATTAAGAACACGATCCCTTGCCCGGTTGCTTTGTTGCGCCCCAGGCTGCCGCCGGATTCGATCGGCTTACCGGTGACGACGTGGATGCACTGATTGCGTTCCTGCGGCGACATGGTGGACAGGTACGTGTCAAGGACCCACGCCATGATCTGGGGGTTAGTGTTCACGTCCGGCGCCGGGATGTCGTACTCCGGGCCGATGTTGGTTCCGAGTGCAAACGTGAATCGACGCGTGATTCGCTCTAATTCCCCGGCGGAGTATTTTGCAGGATCGAGCTGAATTCCGCCCTTTGCGCCCCCGAATGGGATGTCGACGATCGCCGACTTCCACGTCATCCATGTCGCGAGCGCCCGCACCTCGTTGATATTCACCGCCGGGTGGAACCGGAGCCCACCCTTGAACGGTCCAAGGGCGTTGTTGTGCTGCACGCGGTAACCGGTGAACATCTCGATGTCGCCATTGTCCATCCGCACGGGAAAATGGACGACGATCTCGTTTGTCGTTTGCGCGAGGATCTTGCGCACCGCGGGATCGAGTTTCATCAGATCGGCAGCCTTGTTGAACTGGTGCTGGACGTTATCGTAAACGGTCTGTTTGTTGGTGTGTTCCGGGGACATGAACCCTCCTTTGTCGCACGCGTAGCGTTTTTCACATCGTACCCGGACACCAACGTGGAGACAACTTTGCCTCCGCGTTGGGGCAGTTTCGGAGCATGAAGTTGCGCGATCACATGTGCGCGGGTATACTACATTAAAATTTCCGACAGCAATTCGTTCGCATTGTAGTTTCGAAAAACAACAAATTGCCAAACTTTGAGACAGAGCTGAGAGTGCGACTTGGCTCACCGGAGCCAAGGAGTGTTTGTAGTGAGTTTTAATGAGTTTCCGTTTGACCAGCGCATCAGCGCCGGTATCAGTAGTGTTAGGTACACAACCCCCACCCCGATTCAAGAGCAGGCGATTCCGCTTGTGCTCGCAGGCCGCGACGTCCTCGGAATAGCCCAGACCGGCACCGGCAAGACAGCGGCGTTCATCCTGCCGATATTGCAGCATCTGCTCACCGGGGCGCGGGGACATGTGCGTGCCCTGATTCTTGCCCCAACGCGCGAGCTTGCCGAGCAAATCAATCAGGTGGCAATCGCCCTCGGGAAGGATACCGGCGTGCGCAGTGTTTCCATCTACGGTGGCGTCAGCAAACGGCCGCAACTTGCGGCTCTGCGCCGCGGTGTGGAGATCGTGGTCGCCTGTCCGGGACGCCTTCTCGATCACATGACGGCCGGCGCAATTGACTTATCGCACGTGGAAGTGTTGGTCCTGGATGAGGCGGACCGCATGTGCGATATGGGATTCCTCCCCGATATTCGCCGCATTATTAGGCGGCTGCCAATGGACAGACAAACCCTGTTTTTCTCAGCGACCATGCCCGCGGACATCCGCACCCTCGCCGACAAGATCCTTCGCAATCCAGCCACAGTGCAGATTGGGGCGATCGCTCCGGTGAACACGGTGTCCCACGCGCTTTATCCTATCAGCAACGAGCGCAAAAAGTCATTGCTTGCTGCGTTGCTTAAGCGGACGGCGACCGGACGCGTCCTCATATTCACGCGTACCAAGTACCGCGCCCGCAGCCTGGCACCGTATCTGAAAAAACAGGGCCGCCACGTTGCCGCCCTTCACGGGGATATGACGCAGAATCAGCGCCAGAAAGCGATCACCGGATTCCGAGACGGCCGCTATGACATTCTCGTCGCCACCGACATTGCGGCGCGCGGAATTGACGTCACCGACATCTCGCACGTAATCAACTACGATGTACCGGATACCGTCGACGCCTACACTCACCGCATCGGCCGCACCGGCCGCGCCCATCACACTGGTGAGGCGTTTACGTTGGTCACGTATGCCGACACGCTGATGGTACGCAGTATCGAACGGGTGCTGGGAACCCCGATTGAGCGGCGGCGGTTGGATGGGTTTGACTACGGCGAGTTTGTGCCCGAGCACCAATTTGCCCAGCCGGCAGCAACACCGCGCCGAATCAGCAAGACGTATCGCCCCCGTGGCCGGCTACGTGGACGCGCCGCCAAGGCAACGTGGTAAGCTAAAAGAGATGATGAGTGCCCCACAACCGCGCGTAAACGACCCCAACACGCAGTGGCGGGGCGCTCTGCGGATCACATAGTAAAGGTCAACGAAAATCAACAGTTTCGGTAGCGTTGCGCCTTTGCCTGCCCCGTGGAGTCTTACTCCACCGGGGTGTGCGACGTTGTTTGTTGATGATCGACTCTACGAATCAGAGCCGGGCCGCGGTGAGGTAGCTAGCACACACAATTTTACCGGACTTGAGGCAACGGCCGTTTGGTAGTCTTTCCCAGGTTCTCGTAAGGATGTTCCCAATCCTTCATCACAGCGGGAGCAGACGGCGAGGTAGCCGTCATCAATCATCTGCGTAAGCCGGTAAGCACGGGGACCGCGATTAGCGCGCAATGTTGAGCCACGGGATCTTGGAGAAGTGTTTCTTGTCGAACGTGTATACATCCGTCAGCCCCTTCTCCCGAGCGAAGCAAGCCAGGTACGCATCAGTGAAATCGATATTCAATTCCGCGTGCAGGACAGCGGCTTCTTCCAGGGTACGGGCATCCGACACGTGCACACCAGGCATGTTCAGAATGGCGATCACCTTTTCACTCGCCTCCTGCTTGGAAAGGTTGAAGATTGATGTCTCCAACGTCCAAACGATCTCGGCAATGACCATCGCCGGCACGATAAGCTCTAGTCTCCCCGCTGCCGCCTGTCGGAGCACCCTCTCAGCCTTCTCCGCCTGGTCCAGAGGCTCGCCGGTGAGGTAGCGCAGGAAGAAGCAGGTGTCGACGCTAGCTTTCGTCACTGCCATGGCGAAAAGCGTGCTCTTCGCGCGCGCGTTTTCGAAGCTCATCCAGCGACTTGATTTGTCGTGTTGGTTTCACTGAACCGCGCATCTCTAGCAGGGATTTTCGCTTTATGGGAAGCACGCGCACGGAATCTCCATCCTCAAAGAACATAAGTCCATCACCCTGCTCCAAATTCCAGCGATGGATGAGCCGCGCGGGCACGGTAATCTGCTTTTTCGACGATAGGGAGGAGATAGCCATGATCTCACCGCCTTACTTTTCTAGATTACTTTGCTATTGCAAGTATATCCAGTATATGCTGAAAAGCAAGGATTTGCTGATGATCAAGGATTACGCTAAAGCAAGCCGTGAGGTGAGGTTTCTTGAACACAACGGCCATATTAAGAACGCTACGCGGTCGTTCATCGCTGTGCGGGCCCATAAGTGGGTACAGAATAGTCCACCGGAGGTACAACTTTTTTATCGCACCGCCGACTTGCTACCTTCTCGACTTCGTTCGTCATCCCAAATGATCGTTATCGCTGGTTTGGTATCGGTTCACCGTTGTGCCACCGGAGGCAGATGGGTGATGAGCGCCACGCGTGCCATCGCGGTGTGAAAGATCTGCCCGGCGGTATCGCCGCCCCACACTGGCCAGGTATGGACTTCATCGAGCACGACAAGCGCGAGGTATTTGGGATCGTCCTTGGGGAAAAACCCGCAGAATAGCGATGTGTACTTGCCGGGCACGTATCCCTTTCCCGGGATTGCCTTCTGCGCTGTGCCCGTTTTACCAGCAACGTCAAATCCGGGAATATTCGCTTTGGTGGCAGTTCCCTTCTCGACCACCAGCCGCAGCAGCGCCCGCATTTTGTCGCAGTTTTCCTGGGCGGCGATGCGACGAATGACGATCGGTTGTGCTTTCGGTCCGGCGCCAATCTGCTCCACAATCTCGGGTTTGAGGACCAGTCCTCCATTTGCTACTGCCGCCATCGCGCGTGCGAGTTGGATGCCGGTTACGCCCACCGACTGTCCAATCGATGTCTCGGCGAGCGCGAGCTTCGACCACTCATTGACCGGACGCAGAATGCCGTCGATCTCGCCGGGAAGCGTGATCCCCGTCCTCTTTCCAAATCCAAGGCTTACCAGAAACTGGTATAACCGCTCCTGTCCGAGCCGTTGCACGACCCGAATCATTCCGGTATTGATCGAATCCTGGATGATGTCGGCAAACGATACCGAGCCGAACGATTCATTCTCCGAATTATGGATGATGTGTCCGGCCACGTCGATCCCATCATTGCCGTTAAACCGATCCGCCGGGGTTACCACTCCCGCCTGAAGCGCGGCCAGGCCGGAAAACGCTTTGAACGTTGACCCGGGCTCGAACATAAAGCTCACCGCCAGGTTTTTCCTCATCGCGGGCGTGGATTGATAGAACTTATTCAAGTCGTAACGGCGGTTCTGTGCCATTGCCAGTACTGCGCCGGTGTGGGGATCGAGGACGATAATAAATCCAGCGTTGGCCCGGAATTGGCTCACCCCGCGGCTGATCTCATCCTCGCACACGTGTTGAATGACCGTGTCGAGCGTGAGGTGGATGTCAGCACCCGGTTTCCCCTGCTCCAGGGTCTCGGTGTCATACGTGCGGCCATCGGCGCCGCGGACAACGTGAACGACCGTCGGGGTGCCGGACAGTTGTTTGTCGTAATACAGCTCGATCCCTTCCAACCCGTGACCGTCTGTGCCGACAAACCCGATCACGTTCGACGCCAGATCTCCCTCGGGGTAGCAGCGTTTCCAGGTGTTGATGAAGATGAGGCCGTTCACGTCCGCCTGTTGCGCTTGTGCCTGTATCCACTTTGCTGTTTCCAGATCGACACTGCGGTCGATCCACGTAAAGTAGCTGCGGCGGTAGACGAGAGCGGCGATGTCCGCACGCGGGCGGTGGAGCGCTTGTGACAGGATGCTGATCAGCGTCTCCGGCTTGGTCATGTTGAATGAGTCGACCGCGATTGCAGATGCCTTGACGTCGAATGCAAGCGGAACGCCGTTGCGGTCGTAAATCGTGCCCCGGCGCGGGGCGATCTCGATCGTGTGCTCATGCGTGGCCCGCGCCACTGCGAGCCAGTGATCGTGTTCCACCCCATCCACCATCACCAACCGCGCGATGATTAACACCGCTCCCACTGCCAGTGCGGCAAACAGGATCAGAACACGGCGACGCTCATGATCCATTAGTGATCGTTATGTAGCGCACGACCTTGGGGTCGGTCATGTGCAGTTGATTACGGGCGATTTGCTCGATCCGATCGAGTGAGAACGCCTGATCCACCCGGAATTGCAGTTCGCGATTGACCGCGGTGATGGAATCAAGAGTGGCGCGGGCGCTCTGCTGCTGCGCGGTAAGGGAAAGGATCGTTGTCCCTTGCCACAGGTAGAGAAAACACAGGAGAAACACGAGCGCGAACACGGCGGCGGTAATCACCGTCCGCGTAGCGACAGATGAACGCGCCCGCGTCCGTCCGCGTGGCACCGCAGAATCGTAGCTTCCCGTCCTCTCGCGCATACTCATCGCAAAATAAAGGTAAGGGTAAACGACACGCGGCGGCGGGACATTTGTCGGAGAAAAACGCGAACTCGATTACCGCGTGCGTTGTTGCAGCCGGTGTCGCCCGCGGTATTATCGAAGAAATTACGTGCACCGGTAAGGAGAAATGATGAACGAGCAATTGACCACCAGCGACGAAAAATGCGTCAACGCGATTCGATTCTTGGCCGTCGACATGATCCAGGCCGCCAACTCGGGCCATCCGGGGATGCCGCTCGGGGCAGCGCCGATGGCGTACGTGCTATGGGCGCGCCACCTGCGCCACGACCCGCGTGTCCCCCACTGGATCGACCGCGATCGGTTCGTGCTGTCGGCCGGGCACGCATCAGCGCTCCTGTACGCACTGCTGCACCTGTCCGGATACGACCTCCCGTTATCCGAGCTAAAGGCGTTTCGCCAGTGGGGAAGCGCTACCCCCGGGCATCCGGAGTTTGGGCGCACTCCCGGGGTGGAGGCGACCACTGGTCCGCTTGGGCAGGGGATTTCCAACGCCGTTGGCATGGCGATCGCGGAGGCACATCTCGCCGCCCGCTACAATCGTCCCGGGCACACCATCGTTGATCACTATACGTACGTGCTCGCATCGGACGGTGATCTGATGGAGGGCGTGGCGAGTGAGGCGTGTTCGCTCGCCGGCCACCTACGGCTCGGCAAGCTGATCGTGCTGTACGATTCCAACCGCATCACCCTCGCGGGATCAACGGACATCGACTTTTCTGAGGACGTCGAGGCGCGGTTCCGCGCGTACGGATGGCACACGCAGTACATCGATGACGGCAACGATCTCGCCGCTATCGACGCCGCGATTACAGCGGCCAAGGTGGAGCGCGACCGGCCGTCGCTGATCCGGGTGCGAACGGTGATCGGATTCGGGGCACCGCACAAACAGGGGACGTACAAGGTGCACGGTGCTCCGCTTGGGGATGACGAGGTGCGCGCGACCAAAGAGGCACTCGGCTGGCCGACCGAACCGCTGTTTTACGTCCCTGCTGATGTCCGCTCTCGATTCGAGGCGATTGCTGCCGCCGGTGCTGACCACAGGCGCGCGTGGGAATCGCGGTTTGCGGCGTACGAAGAAGCCCATCCCGAGTTGGCTGCCGAGTTCTCGCGTCGCATCCGGGGCGACCTGCCGTCGGGATGGGACGGAAACCTGCCCGTGTTTTCTCCCGATTCCACCGGAATCGCCACTCGCAAGGCGGCGGGCGCGGTGATGCGGGCGCTCGCGGCGCACGTCCCCGAGCTCGTTGGTGGATCCGCTGATCTCGATCCATCCACCCACACCGCCCTCACCGGCGAAGGTGACTTCGAACCAGCCGCGGCTCCTCCGGTCGATGTTCAGGGCACAGTGGGGGGCACGTGGGACTACTCCGGGCGCAACATTCACTTCGGTGTGCGTGAGCACGCGATGGGAGCGATCGCCAACGGCCTCGCGTACCACGGCGGGTTCATCCCGTTCACGGCCACGTTCACCGTATTCTCCGACTACATGCGGCCCCCGATTCGCATCGCCGCTATGAGCCGCCTGCACACGATATTCGTGTTCACGCACGATTCGATCGCGGTGGGGGAGGACGGCCCCACCCATCAGCCGGTGGAGCAGGTGACGAGCCTGCGGTTGATCCCCGGCATCACCGTGATCAGGCCAGCGGACGCCAACGAGACGCGGGCGGCGTGGGCGGTGGCGATCGAAAATACATCCGGGCCAACCGTGCTCGTATTCACGCGCCAGAACGTCCCCGTGCTCGACCGCGCGGTGGTTGCCCCGGCGGATGGGTTGAAGCGTGGCGGGTACGGGCTGTGGGAATCGGGCAATCCCGCAGTAATT